>CANEZU010000099.1 GCA_947444255.1 Flavobacteriaceae bacterium
AAGCTTTACTCCTCCACCTTTTCCACGACCACCTGCATGAACTTGGGCTTTAATAACATGCCATCCGGTTCCGGTTTCAGCAGTTAATTGTTTTGCAGCAGCAACCGCTTCTTGTGGATTGTTAGCAACATAACCTCGCTGTACTTTTACACCATAACTGGCTAATATTTCTTTTCCTTGGTATTCGTGTATATCCATAATAAAAATTTATCGAGATCCTGAATGTATTTCAGGATAAAAAGTGGCACAAAAATAAGTAATTTCATCTAAGGAAAGAAATCTTTTAGCCTTTTATAAAAATTTTTACCTCAAAAATTAGAAATAAAACCTTGCCTATTTGAATTATTCAACACTTTGAATACTTAAGGTGACGTTTTTATCAATTTAAAAAACACGATATCGATTGAACCAAATTATTTAAATTGAAACGACACTCGCTTTAACATCAATTTAACCTTTAATAAACCTTAAATCGATTGTCAATTCACTAATTAGAACCCTTAAAATTGAATAATAATCAATAAAGAATGTTTTTACTATCATTATAATAAAAAACTAGATTTTTCCTTCATAGGAGTAAATTATGTTTTCAAAATTAATTAATTTTAGCAAAAAATTATCAAGAATGAAAGTTAAAGAACAAGGCCTTTATTTGCCTGAATTTGAACATGACAATTGTGGTGCAGGATTTATTTGCAATTTGAACGGAATCAAATCCAATGACATTATTCACAAAGCACTCGATATATTAATAAAACTAGAACACCGCGGAGCTGTTAGTTCCGATGGTAGAACCGGAGACGGTGCTGGTATTTTATTTGATATCCCCCACGATTTTTTTAAGAAAGTATGTGATTTTGATATTCCTGAAACAAGAGAATATGGTGTTGGTATGGTTTTTACTCCTAAAAGCGAGAATCAAACCGATTTTTGCAAAACCACTTTTGAAGCAGCCGTTAGAGATCAAAAATTAGAAATCCTAGGATGGAGAGATGTCCCAGTAGATGTTTCTAATTTAGGGAAAATAGCTGCCGAAAAAGAGCCTACAGTAAAACAAGTTTTTGTTGGAAAAAATGGTTTGGATCTTACCGAACAACAATTCAATGCCAAAATGTTTGCTGCTAGAAAAATTGCAGAACATACCGTTAGAAACTCCCGAATTTCAGAAAGTCATTATTTCTACTTTTCAAGTTTCTCTACTACTACCATTATATATAAAGGACTGTTGATGCCGGAAGACATTAGCCGTTATTATACCGATTTATCAGATACTGATCTAGTGACTCGCTTGGCTTTAGTTCACCAACGTTTCTCAACAAATACTTTCCCTTCTTGGGAATTAGCGCAACCCTTTAGATACATGTGTCACAATGGGGAAATCAATACACTTCGCGGAAACATCAGCAGAATGCGAGCAAGAGAAGAATTGATGCAAAGTGATGTTTTTGGTGAAGATATTAAAAAATTGTTTCCTATTATATTGGAAGGAAAATCAGATTCTGCTTCCATGGATATGGTTGTCGAATTATTATTGATGACCGGCCGTACTCTTCCAGAAGCAATGATGATGGTTGTTCCGGAAGCTTGGGAAAAACACCAAACCATGTCAGAAGACAAAAAAGCTTTCTACGAATACAATTCTTGTATCATGGAACCATGGGATGGACCTGCTTCTATACCATTTACGGATGGTAATGTAATTGGTGCTTTATTGGACAGAAATGGTTTGAGACCTTCTCGATATACGCTTACAAAAAGTGGTTTTGTAATCATGTCTTCTGAAATTGGAGTCTTGGATATCAAACCAGAAGATGTGGTACAACACGGAAGATTGGAGCCCGGAAAAATGTTCTTGGTAGATATGAATGAAGGTCGAATTATCGAAGATGAGGAGATTAAAAATTCAGTGGTAACCAAAAGACCTTATAAAAAATGGCTGGATGAGAATTTGTTGCAATTGGCACAAATTCCGTATACAGACAACCCAATTCCGACCGAAGATGTTGATTTTGAAACCAGACAACGCTTATTCGGTTATACAATAGAAGATTTAAAAACAATCATAAACCCAATGGGAGCTTCTGGTGCAGAAGCAATCAGCTCCATGGGTAACGATACTCCTCTTGCAGTATTATCAGATCAGCCACAGCTTTTATACAATTATTTCAAACAATTATTTGCTCAGGTTACCAATCCACCTTTAGATGGTATTAGAGAAGAAATAATTACAGATATCAGCTTAGCGATTGGTGGTGACTTCAATATTTTTGAAATCGAATCCAAACAGTGTAAAAAATTAAAAATCCAAAATCCTGTTATTTCTAATGAGGATTTAGATAAAATTAGAAATATAGATCATCCTGATTTTAAATCGGTAACTATTTCTACCCTTTACGAAATTGGAAAAGGAGTAAATGGATTAGAACGTGCGCTCGAAAAATGTGTTAAAGCTACTTTTAAAGCCGTTTCTGAAGGAAATAATATCGTGATTTTATCCGATAGAGGGGTTACTGAAAAAATGGCGCCTATTCCAATGCTTTTGGCTTGCTCCTATATTCACCACTCTCTTAATATCCTGAAAGTTCGTTCTAAATTTGGTATCATCATTGAATCTGCAGAACCAAGAGAACCACATCACTTTGCCCTATTAATAGGTTATGGTGCCAGTGCTGTTAATCCATACATGGTAAATGAAATTATTCACAACCAGGTAAATAATGGAAATATAGCGAATTTGAAAGCCGATTATGCGATTAAAAATTACAACAAAGCAATCGCAAAAGGGATTCTGAAAATCATGAATAAAATCGGTATCTCTACTTTACATTCTTATAGAGCCGCACAGATTTTTGAAATACTTGGATTAAACAAAACTTTTTCATCAAAATATTTCCCATATACGCCTTCCCGAATTGAAGGTATTGGCCTAATGGAAATCGAAAAAGAAGTGAAGAAAAGATATCAAAATGCTTTTCCAAAATCAAAAGTAGCTGCTTTGTTACCTCTTGAAATTGGCGGAATTTACAGATGGAGAAGAACAGGTGAAAAACACATGTTCAATCCAACTACTATTGCTAAACTTCAACAAGCGGTTCGATTAAACAGTCCAGAAAGCTATAAAGAATATTCATCTATGGTCAATGACCAAAGTGAAAATCTAATGACGATTCGAGGTTTATTTGAATTTAATAATTTAGATCCTATTTCAATCGACGAAGTAGAACCTTGGACTGAAATTGTAAAAAAATTCAAAACCGGAGCCATGTCTTATGGTTCAATTAGTTTGGAAGCCCATGAAAATCTAGCAATTGCGATGAATAGAATTGGCGGAAAAAGTAATTCTGGTGAAGGTGGAGAAGACCCAAAACGTTTTCAGAAAGATATGAATGGTGATTCTAGAAATAGTGCCATCAAACAAGTAGCTTCCGGAAGATTTGGTGTTTCTATCAATTATCTGACAAATGCCAAAGAGATTCAAATCAAAATGGCCCAGGGTGCAAAACCCGGAGAAGGTGGGCAATTACCGGGCGAAAAAGTATTGCCTTGGATTGCTGAAGTTAGAAATTCAACTCCTTACGTTGGATTGATTTCTCCTCCACCCCATCACGATATTTATTCTATTGAGGATTTATCTCAGTTGATTTTCGATTTGAAAAATGCAAATCGCGAAGCGCGTATCAATGTGAAATTGGTGTCGGAAGTTGGAGTTGGAACAATCGCAGCCGGTGTTGCTAAAGCAAAAGCCGATGTGATTTTGATTTCCGGTTATGACGGAGGAACAGGAGCTGCTCCTTTAACTTCATTACAACATACTGGAATTCCATGGGAATTAGGATTAGCAGAAGCGCAACAGACGCTTATCTTAAATGATTTAAGAAGTAGAGTAGTTTTAGAATGTGACGGCCAGTTAAAAACAGGTCGCGATGTAGCTATTGCTGCCCTTTTAGGAGCTGAAGAATTCGGATTTGCCACAGCGCCTTTAGTAGCTTCTGGATGTATCATGATGAGAGCTTGTCACCTAAATACTTGCCCCGTTGGTATTGCAACCCAAGATCCTGAATTGAGAAAAAATTTCAAAGGAACGCCAGAGCACATCATCAACTTCATGTATTTTATTGCTGAAGAATTGAGAGAAATTATGGCACAACTTGGATTTAGAACCCTAAAAGAAATGGTGGGTCAATCTCAAAAATTGAATGTCAACAAAGCAATCAAACATTATAAAGCAAGTGGTTTAGATTTATCGGCCATCTTATACAAACCGGAAAAAGCGAAAGAAGTTCCAAATCACAATACGACAACTCAGGATCACGCTTTGGAAAATGTTCTTGATTTCCAAATCATAAAAGAAGCAATTCCTTCTATTTATAGAAAAGAAAAAACAAGAGTAACTTTCAAAATTAAAAATACTGATCGTTCAGTTGGAGCTATTTTGAGTAATGAGATTTCAAAAATATATGGTGCACAAGGTTTACCGGAAGATACTATATTAATTGATTTTGAAGGTTCTGCAGGTCAAAGTTTTGGTGCTTTTGCGACTAATGGTTTGTCTTTCAAAATTCATGGTAACTGTAATGACTACGTTGGAAAAGGACTTTCTGGAGGAAAATTGATTATCAAAGTTCCACCAACAGCAACTTTCAAACCAGAAGAAAATATCATCATCGGAAACGTAGCGCTTTACGGAGCTATTACGGGTGAAGCTTATATCAATGGTATGGCTGGAGAACGTTTTGCTGTTCGAAATTCTGGCGCAACAGCTGTTGTAGAAGGAATTGGAGATCATGGATGTGAATACATGACTGGAGGAACTGTAGTCGTTCTTGGAAAAACAGGAAGAAATTTTGCAGCTGGAATGAGCGGTGGTATCGCATATGTTTATGATGAGACCAGTCATTTCAGAAAAGAACTGTGCAATATGGAAATGGTGGCTTTAGAAACATTGGAAGACGAAGACTTAACAAAACTAAGACGTTTGATTAGAAATCACTCTATGTATACTAATAGTCCTTTGGCAAAACGAGTTCTTGCAGATTGGGAAAACCAAAGCAAGCATTTCATAAAAGTGATGCCAACAGATTATAAAAAAGCATTGATTAGATTAGCAGAAGAAAAAAAAATTGAAGAATTAATAGCACAATAGTCATGGGCAAGATAGGTGGGTTTAAAGAATATATCAGAACGGACGAGAGCAATCTGGCCGTTGTGGAAAGAGTTTCAAATTATAATGAATTTACAGTTCCTTTGTCAAAGGAAAAAATAAAAGAACAAGGTTCTAGATGTATGGATTGTGGGATCCCTTTTTGTCACAGTTCTTGTCCATTAGGGAATTTAATTCCTGATTTTAATGACATGGTGCATCAAGAAGAATGGCAAGGTGCCCTTAATATTTTGCAATCTACCAATAATTTTCCGGAATTTACAGGTCGTTTATGCCCTGCTCCTTGTGAGAAATCTTGTGTATTAGGAATTATTAAAGAGCCTGTAGCTATCGAAAATATTGAAAAAAATATTATTGAAAGAGGCTTTGCTGAAGGTTGGATTAAACCGCAACTTCCAAAAACAAGAACAGGCAAAAATGTTGCTGTAATTGGATCTGGCCCTGCTGGATTAGCAGCCGCTCAACAATTAAATCGTGCAGGTCACACCGTTACTGTTTTTGAAAGAGACAATGCTATTGGTGGTTTATTGCGTTACGGAATTCCAAATTTCAAATTGGAAAAAGCAATTATCGATCGTCGTGTCTTAATATTAGAAGCTGAAGGAATTGTTTTCAAAACAAATGTAAACGTTGGAGTAAATTACAGCGTAGACCAATTGAACGAATTCGATTCTGTCGTTTTGTGTGGTGGAGCAACAGAAAGAAGAAGTCTTCCAACAAAAGGGATTGAAAGTAAAGGAGTGGTTCAAGCTATGACCTTTTTAACCCAACAAACAAAAGTACTTTACGGAGAAAGTATTCCAGACCAAATAAAAGCAACTGCGAAAAATGTTATCGTAATAGGTGGTGGAGATACGGGTTCTGATTGTGTGGGAACATCAAATAGACAAGGTGCTAAATCAGTTACTAATTTCGAGATCATGCCTAAACCTCCGGTTGGCAGAAGCGAAACTACACCATGGCCTTTCTGGCCTTTACAATTAAAAACATCTTCTTCTCATGAAGAAGGTTGCGATAGAAACTGGTTGATCAATACCAAAGAATTTATTGCTAATGATAAAGGAGAACTTACCGGCCTAAAAACCGTTGAAGTAGAATGGAAAATGACTCCAGGACAAAGACCGGAACTAATAGAAAAGGAAGGCTCTGAAAAAATATGGCCTTGTGATTTAGTCCTATTAGCACTTGGTTTCACAGGTCCTGAGAAAACATTAAGCGACCTATTGGGACTAGAAGTGGATATGAGAAGCAATTATAAAGCGACAAAATATCAAACTAATGTTCCTCACATTTTTACAGCTGGTGACATGCGAAGAGGTCAGTCTCTGATCGTTTGGGCCATCTCTGAAGGTCGTGAGGCAGCTAGAGAAGTAGATAATTATTTGATGGGCTATACCAATTTACCTACAAAAGGAAATGGTGATTTACCCGGATTATAAAAATTAACCCTCATAACTTAAAAGCCTCATAAATAAATTTTATGGGGCTTTTTGTTTTTAAAAGATAAAACAGAAAAGCTAAAATGAGATGGAATGTTATAAATACAACATTTTGTTGTATTTTGTTATTTATATTTTTTTACTTTGAAGTATGAACTTATAATAATAAATTTGCTCAAAAAAATAGTAATGCAACCAAAAGAATTAGTTCAGTTAGCAGAAGAATTCGGTAATCCTTTATATGTTTATGATGCCGATAAAATAGAATCGCAATTCAATCGTTTAACGGCTGCTTTTTCAAAAGTAGAACGTTTGCGAATCAACTATGCTGCCAAGGCTTTGTCTAATGTTTCAATTTTACAATTATTGAGAAAATTCGGTTCTAACTTAGATACCGTTTCCATTCAAGAAGTGAAATTAGGCCTACATGCCGGCTTCGAACCACAACAAATAATCTACACTCCAAATGGTGTTTCTTTCGAAGAAATTGAAGAAGCAGCAAAAATAGGGGTCCAAATTAATATTGACAACCTTTCTGTTTTAGAACACTTTGGAACTAAACATCCTGAAGTTCCGGTTTGTATTCGTATTAATCCACACGTAATGGCCGGAGGAAACTCTAATATTTCTGTTGGACACATTGATAGTAAATTTGGAATTTCAATTCACCAAATGCCCCATATTCTTCGTATTGTCGAAAATACAAGAATGCACATTAACGGAATCCACATGCACACAGGTTCTGATATTTTAGATATTGAAGTCTTTCTTTATGCTGCTGAAATTCTTTTTGACGCCGCTAAAAACTTCAAGACTCTTGATTTTCTTGATTTTGGAAGTGGTTTTAAAGTACCGTACAACAAAGGAGACATTGAAACAGACATCGAAGAATTAGGAAAAAAATTATCAAAAAGATTCAATGCTTTCGAAAAAGAATACGGTAGGGAATTAACTTTAGCTTTTGAGCCTGGTAAATTTCTAGTAAGTGAAGCCGGTTTCTTTTTGGCCAAAGTAAATGTCGTTAAACAAACGACTTCTACTGTTTTTGCTGGAATTGATAGTGGTTTCAATCACCTGATACGTCCTATGCTTTACGGTTCTCAACACCATATAGAAAACATCTCAAATCCAAAAGGCAAAGAGCGTTTTTATACCGTTGTAGGTTACATCTGCGAAACCGATACTTTTGCAAACAATCGTAGAATAGCCGAAATTAACGAAGGTGATCTATTGTGTTTTAGAAATGCTGGTGCTTATTGTTTCTCTATGGCTTCCAACTATAACTCCAGATTTAAACCAGCTGAGGTTTTATGGAAAAACGGTAAAGGCCATTTAATCCGACAAAGTGAAACTTTTGAAGACCTCTTGAAAAATCAAATCATGATTGAGATTTAACAACAATATCTAGTATAAAAAATCCCGTTTCTCTATAAAAGAAACGGGATTTTTTTATTTCCAAATACTTATTACTTATCTAAAATAGTCTCTAATACTTCCGATTGCGTTCCATTTGGGAAGGGTATTTTCAACAATTGAGAAAGTGTTGGAGCTATTTCTGTAATATGCTTTTTAACATGAGTTTCTCCTTTTGGAATATGCCACCCATAAAAAAGTAAAGGAACATGGGTGTCATAACTATTTGGCGACCCATGAGTAGTTCCTGTAGCCTGATATTCCATGTACCCTGCCTTGTCTAAAACAACTAAATCTCCGGATTGTGAAGGATCATATCCTTTAGCAATAAAATCCAAAAAATAATCACTTCCTGTTGAAGCTAAAATATCTTCTTCTGTATAAACTCTTTTTACTTGCTCTTGCCCCATCAAAAAGTCTTTGAAACTTTGTTTTACCGTATTCAGATCCAAGCCTTTTTCTTTGATAATATCTCTGTTGAAAAAAAGATTAAAATTAGAAAAATCTAAAACTAAATTCGCACCAAAAGTAGTAGTTGAAAAGCTTTTCAAACTTTCTTCAATATCCTTCTGATTCATGTTTTTTACATTGTATTTATTATCTTTTAAATAATTCGGATTTTCAGCTCCAGCATGATCGGCAGTTAGAAAAACCAAAT
>CANEZU010000100.1 GCA_947444255.1 Flavobacteriaceae bacterium
CAGAGACTATATCGATTATAAAATCTCTCAATTCCTGAGCAAGTTGAGCAAGTTGAGTTTCCTTAAGTTGTCTTAAATCTGTTGGATTTTGAATCTGTTCGAGTAAATTATCTGGCATGAGGCAAATGTACAAATTGAATTCCTATTTTTGCTTTATGGAAAACATTTTCAACGATACCTATTTTATGCGAAGAGCCTTGCAAGAGGCCGAAATAGCCTTTGATAAGGGAGAAATCCCAGTTGGTGCTGTTATTGTAATTGATAATAAAGTAATAGCAAGAGGATATAATCTTACGGAAATGCTAGTCGATGTTACGGCTCATGCCGAAATGCAGGCCATTACTGCCGCTGCAAATTTTCTTGGGGGTAAATATTTAGTGGGTTGTACGCTTTATGTTACCTTAGAGCCTTGTCAGATGTGTGCGGGCGCTTTGTATTGGAGTCAGATTTCTAAAATAGTTTTTGGAGCAACCGATGAACATCGTGGTTTTGAGAAAATGGGAACGCAATTGCATCCTAAAACGAAAGTAGTAGGCGGGGTTTTGGCGGAGGAAGCTTCTGATTTAATGAAACGGTTTTTTGCCAGCCGAAGAAAATAGTTCTAATAATTGGTGATGCCCTAGCCCGGATGGAAGTGGAAATCCCATGCCTTTTTGCATGTATTGTAGCGGACAGTCGGAAATAGCACCTAAAAAAAAGAATATAGTGTTTCTAGCGTTGACAATTTTGTACAAAAAAACCGCTAAACTTTCGAATAGCGGTTTCTAATTAATCTTTTATTTCAATACCTTTTTTATCGTTGAAATGATATTCCAGATACGTGTAAGCGTCACGAGGTATGATTTTTATCCATTTTTTATGTTCAAGAAACCATCTTGAACGCAATGATGGAAAACCTTGGCTGAGGTAAGCAGCCACAAAAGGATGCACATTTAGTACAATATCTTTGTGGGTTTTTAAAATTCTATCCAGATCAGATTTGATTCGGTCAATGATTAAAATAGGAGCTTCTATTTCTCCTTTTTCATTATTTGGATCTTCTTCTCTAGTTTTTATATTAACTTCTGGTCTTACTCTTTGTCTGGTAATTTGAACTAATCCAAATTTGCTAGGAGGTAAGATCTTGTGTTTTGCCTTATCATCACTCATTTCTTCCCTAAGGAATTCGAATAAGACTTTTCTATTATCAGGATTTGACAAATCGATAAAATCAACTACAATAATTCCGCCCATATCTCTCAAACGCAGTTGTCTGGCGATTTCGGCAGCGGCTATCATATTAACTTCCATTGCGGTATCTTCCTGATTGGATGCCTTATTAGAACGATTTCCGCTATTGACGTCAATGACGTGCAAAGCTTCAGTATGTTCAATAATAAGATAAGCACCCTTACTCATGGAAACGGTTTTGCCAAAAGAAGTCTTGATCTGTCTCTCTATGTTGTATTTCTCGAAAATAGGAGTGTCATTTGAATGATAATACTTAACAATTGATTGTTTTGAAGGCGCTATTTCTTGTAAATAGTCCTTTGTTTCGTTGAACAACTCTTCGTCATCTATATGAATACCACTAAAGGTATCATTAAAAACATCTCTTAATATTGAAGAAGCTCGATTTAGTTCTCCTAATACTTTGGATGGATGATGAGCAGTTGGTAATTTTTTACACATTGCAGTCCATCTGATAAACAGATTCTGCAAGTCTTTTTCTAATTCGGCTGTATTTTTGCCTTCTGCTACTGTGCGAACAATAACACCAAATCCTTTTGGTTTGATCGCTTGTACAAGTTTTTTAAGTCGGTCTTTTTCTTGTTTGGATTCTATTTTTTGAGAAATAGAAACACGGTCAGAAAAGGGAACTAAAACAATAAATCTACCGGCTAGAGAAAGTTCAGAACTTATTCTTGGGCCTTTGGTAGAGATTGGTTCTTTTACCACTTGTACTAAAACTGATTGATTGGAACTCAGAACATCTGTAATGACACCATCTTTGTCAATTTCTTTTTCAAACTGAAAGTTTTTTAGGGAGAAATCTTTTATTTTACCTGCGCTTACAAGTTTAATGAATTTTAACTGGGAAGCTAAATTTGGACCTAAGTCATGATAATGTAAAAAGGCATCTTTTTCGAAACCTACATTTACAAAAGCAGCATTTAATCCAGCAACTGGTTTTCTGATTTTAGCAATAAAAATATCACCAACCTGAAAGTTGCTTTTTTCTTCTTCTTTGTGTAATTCTATTAGTTTTCCATCTTTTAATAAGGCAAAATCTACGGCATCAGAACTCGATCTAATGATTAATTCTTTATTCACGTAGTAAATGTTGATCCTAACTTTTTAGTTCTAGGTTTTTATTTGATGTACGAAGTACGAATATTTCAGACATAAATTTAACCTTTTACTGAATTGTAAGGATGGATTAAACAATATTTTACAGGTATTAACCCGGGGAAAATTAAAGTTCAGTTTCAATATTAACAGAATGCTTTATGGTATTCAAAATAGGGAAACACGACTGCGTAATTTTCAATTTCAATGAACAATTAAAAAAGAAAAAAGTAGTTTTAGACTACTTTTTCTTTTTGTGACGGTTAGCTCTCGCTCTTTTTTTACGTTTGTGAGTCGCTACTTTATGTCTTTTTCTTTTTTTACCACTTGGCATAATAACTTGTGATTTTAGAGATTAATATTATTTTATTTGGCTTCGTTATTTGTTTTTACACCTTCCACAAAAACTTTTGCAGGTTTGAATGCAGGAATGTTGTGTGCGGGAATTTTGATTGTGGTATTTTTAGAAATATTTCGACCTGTTTTTTCAGCTCTAGTTTTAATGATAAAACTACCAAAACCTCTTAAGTAAACATTATCCCCTGTTTCAAGAGAGTTTTTTACTTCTTCCATGAATGTTTCAACTGTAGCTTGGACGTCTCCTTTTTCAAGACCCAATTTTTCTGAAATTTTTGCTACGATATCTGCTTTCGTCATTTTCTTTCTTATTTATATTGTGTAATATTTTTTTGAGTTTGCAAATATATGAATTTAAAAAACAAATAATCGTGCTAAATCATTAAAATTTAATCACATAAACTTTTACTTTTGTTAACCAATAAATAATACATGAATTTTACTAAGTCCTTAACCAAATGGTATTTACAAAATAAACGAGATTTGCCTTGGCGTAAGACTCAGAATCCTTACAATATTTGGCTCTCCGAAATCATGCTTCAGCAGACGCGAGTTGTACAAGGAACGCCTTATTACTTTGCTTTTACGAATGCATTTCCAACTGTTTTTGATTTGGCGAATGCCTCAGAAGAAGCTGTTTTGAAATTATGGCAGGGGTTGGGTTATTATTCTCGAGCTCGCAACTTGCATAAAACGGCTCAACATGTGGCATTTAATTTGAAAGGGATTTTTCCGGATAATTATGCCTCTTTATTAGAATTAAAAGGTGTTGGAGAATATACCGCTGCAGCGATTGCTTCTTTTTCCTATCAGGAAGCCGTTCCGGTGGTTGATGGAAATGTGTTTCGGGTTTTGTCCCGCTATTTTGATATTGAAACAGATATTGCTCAGGCTTCCGCCAAAAAAGAATTCGCTGCCTTAGCTTTTGAATTGATGCCTAAAAGTGATCCTGCTTTATTTAATCAAGCGATTATGGAGTTTGGTGCGCTGCAATGTGTTCCCAAAAGCCCAAATTGTGAAACATGTGTTTTAAGTAGTGGTTGTCTTGCACTGCAGCGAAAGAAAGTGAGTCAATTGCCGGTAAAATTGAAAAAAACTAAAGTTAGAAATCGATACTTTAATTATATAGTTTTTTCGGATGAAGCAGACCAAACATTGGTTCATAAGAGAACGGCCAAAGGAATATGGCATAATTTATATGAATTTCCGCTTATTGAAACGGTTCAATCGGAGAATTTTGATTTAATTTCCAGCCATCTTTTGGAAGCCCAATTTATTGAAAACAAATTGATTTCCTTTTCTGAGCTCAATTTAGAAAGTAAAATCCATAAATTAAGTCATCAACATTTGCATATTAAATTTTGGAATGTAAAAGTAGCAGGGACAATTAATAATGGTATCGATTATCAATCTTTAGTGCAACTTCCTTTTCCTATTGTTATTTTTAATTTTATAGAAAATGAATTTTTTAACTAATCTAAAATTAGTATATTTGATTTCATTAGAAACTATTTGCCATGAGTGGAACCATAAATAAAGTGATGTTAATAGGCTATCTTGGAGACGAAATAAAAATGCATTATTTCGATGGAGGCAACTGTATTGGGCGTTTTCCTTTGGCAACAAACGAAACCTATATCAACAAATCGACTAATGAAAAAATCACATCTACCGAATGGCATAATTTGGTAGTGCGAAATAAAGCAGCCGAAATATGTGAGAAATACTTATCAAAAGGAGATAAGATTTTTGTAGAAGGACGAATTAAATCGCGTCAGTGGCAAGCCGAAGATGGGACTACTAAATATACAACTGAAATTCAAGTCACAGAATTTACTTTTCTGACTACCAAAAAAGATACAGAAAATCATAAACCAATTCCGGCTCCTGAATCAAAAAACACTAACTTTGACGCGCAAAACATTGCATTGCCGGAAAACGATTTACCGTTTTAATTGTTTAACTAATTTTATATAATTTGGACCCAGATCCCAGTTTTGGATTATTTACTACTTTAGACACTGATTTAATTTTTGGAATTGTAGCCATTTTTATTTTACTATTTTGTTCCGCACTAGTGTCAGCCGCAGAGGTTGCTTACTTTTCATTGACTCCTCATGATTTAGATAAATGTTCTCTAGAAAACCCTTCTAAAGCTACTGTAATTGCAACTCTTTTAGAAAAACCTAAAAAATTATTAGCCACTTTATTGGTAGCAAACAACTTCATAAATATTGGAGTAGTAATTTTGTTTTCCTTTGTAGGTCAAAATATTTTTGCTTCAATTGGCTCTCCAATTCTTAAGTTTTTTATTGAAGTTGTAATTGTTACCTTTTTGATTTTGTTATTTGGAGAGGTTCTTCCAAAAATTTACGCTAGTAGAAACAATATCAAATTCGCCACTTTTGTTTCGTTTCCTTTGTCTGTTTTAGATCAATTACTTTCTCCAATAAGCTTACCGATGCGTGCGTTAACCATTTACCTGCATGATAAATTGGGAAAACAAAAATCTAATTTCTCTATAGATCAATTGTCACAGGCATTAGAATTGACTTCATCGGAAGATACTTCACATGAAGAAAAAAAAATATTAGAAGGAATTGTGTCTTTTGGGAATACTGATACAAGTCAGGTAATGAGTCCTAGAATTGATATTTTTGCTATAGAAATCGAGGAAACTTTTGCTGAAATTCTCCCTAAAATATTAGAAAAAGGATATTCTAGGATTCCCGTATATCGAGATAATGTAGATCAAATAGAAGGAGTATTGTTCGTTAAAGATCTTATCCCACATATTGATAAAGTAAATTTTGATTGGAAAACCTTATTAAGAGAGCCTTTTTTTGTTCCTGAAAATAAAAAACTTGATAATTTACTCAAAGCTTTTCAGAGTAAAAAAAGTCATTTGGCTATTGTAGTAGATGAATATGGCGGAACTTCAGGATTGATTTCTCTGGAAGATATTATTGAAGAAATTGTAGGAGACATAAGTGATGAATTTGACGTTGAAAATATTAATTATTCTCAAATTGACGCTACCAATTTTCTTTTTGAAGGTAAAATAAACTTAAAAGATTTTTACAGGATTATTAATATGGATGCTTCACTTTTTGAAATCAAAAAAGGGGAAGCAGAAACACTGGCCGGTTTTATTTTAGAGATTTTAGGGAATTTTCCTAAAAAAGGACAAAAAATAATATTCGATAAATTCCGTTTTACTGTTGAGGCCGTTGATAAAAAACGGATCATTCAAATTAAAGTAACTATAGAATAAATTAATAATGTTAAAAAAAACGAGTCTCTTTTCTGTTATTATTTTCACCTTTTTACTAGTAGTAGGTTGTAAGAAAGAAGTTTTGCCAAAGCCTAACGCTCAATTAAGTCTAGAATATCCAGTAGCCAAATATCTTCATTTTGAAAATGAGTGTCCTTTTACTTTCGACATTAATTCGGAGGTGGTACTTAAATCGAAACCCAATTGTGATTTGACAATAGAGTACCCAAAAATGAAAGCGACGGTTTATTTGAGCTATAAACCAGTAAAAAACAACATTAATCTACTTCTCAGAGATGCTCAAAAATTAACTTATGAGCATGTTATCAAAGCAGACGGAATTGTAGAGCGTCCTTTTTTAAATAGTAAAAACAAAGTGTACGGTATGTTTTATGAGGTAAATGGTAATGCGGCAACCAATGCGCAATTTTATTTAACCGACAGCATTCATCACTTTATTGATTGTTCCGTTTACTTTTATGCAAAACCAAATTTTGATTCGATTATGCCGGCTAGCAGTTATATAAAAAATGACATGCAAACTATTATGGAAACTCTAAGATGGAAATAAAAAAGGGAACCTCAATGAGTTTTTTTTTTGATATTGTAATTGTATTTTTATGATTTTAAAGTTGAAGCCGTATACGTTTTTCCATCACCTGTAGCTTTGATTGTTTTCATTAAAGATGCTGGATTTTGCTTTTCGGCATCATATGCAACAGTAGCGATTTTAGTGTCAAAATCAACAGTAGCTTTTTGAACACCTTCAAGTCTGGTTAATTCTTTTTCAATAGATTTGGCGCATCCAATAGCACAAGTCATACCTTCAACATTAAAACTTGCTGTTTCTAATTTAGCAATTGTCGTAATTTTTTTTGGAGTTGAAGAAAGCATTTCTGCTTTTGGTTCGCTAGCAGTTTCTTTGCAACTTGCAAATAATAAGGCAAAAAAGCTTATTGCCAAGAATGTTTTAGTTATGCTCATGATTGTTTTTTTTAAATTTATTTCATTGTGAAAACACTTTGAAATATAAATTAAATACAAAACTAATTAAAAAGACAGCATTAATTCCTAAAATTATTACAATTTTGGCATCTAAAATAGTATTATGAATTCGAAGCAGTCGAAGTGGTTTTATCTTTTCATACTTTCCTTAATTTGGGGAAGTTCTTTTATATTAATTAAGAGGGGTTTAGTTGGTTTAAATCCGTTTCAGTTGGGTTCTCTTCGGATTCTATTTGCAGCCCTTTTCTTAATAATCATAGGTTTTAAAAGCATCCTAAAAATACCATTACAGCAATGGAAATATTTAGCAATTACTGCTTTTTTTGGAACTTTTTGTCCGGCTTATCTTTTTGCAATTGCTCAAACACAAATTGATAGTTCAGTAAGTTCGATTTTAAATTCCCTAACGCCACTAAATACTTTAATCATAGGGGCTTTATTTTTTGGCTTGCATTTTAAAAGAAATCAGATTCTTGGTGTGCTAATAGGTTTATTTGGTAGCGCAATGCTAATTATGAATGGGGCTATGAATCATCCGGAGCAAAATTACTATTATGCGATTTTAGTTTTAATAGCATCAGTTTGTTATGCTTTGAATGTCAATTTAATCAAAAAGTATTTATCTGATTTATCGGTTTTGAGCATTACCACCGGAAATTTCCTTATTTTGCTTTTTCCTGCCTTAACGGTACTTTTTTTCTCTGGATTTTTTGATCAGATCCATTTAGAACAGGTTCAACATTCTGTTTTATACATAATTGTGTTAGGAGTTATGGGAACAGGAATTGCGAATATTCTGTTCTTTAAACTGATCAAAATGTCATCGCCAGTTTTTGCAACATCGGTTACCTATTTGATTCCGGTTGTTGCATTTTTTTGGGGTATGTTAGATCAGGAAATGTTAACTCCGGTTCAGTTTGTTGGCGCTTTTATTATTTTAATTGGAGTTTATTTATCGGCAAAAAAATAAAAAAGGCCGCTATTAAGCGGCCTTGATATTGTATGTTTTGCGAGATTATAGGAAATCAGCGGCAGTAACGCCTTCGTTGATTTTTACCTCAGATATTTTTATATCCAATTCAATTCCAACATTTTTTACAATACTAAATGGAAATTTAAGTCCTTTCACCTCTCTGTAATCTTTGTAATAGGTCATCATTGTAACTTTTTTACCTCCCTGATCTTGAGTTTCAGAATCGGCGATTTTTAATCCTGTTTTCACATCGTAGTACAAGGTTGCGTCACCGTTTTTAAGTGCATAAGCATAGCTTCCGTTTATTGGTTCAATGCCAGTTAAAACTAGACCAGTTTTAGTAGCGAAAGTCAACTCTTCAAATGGAACAGCAGCTGCTTTTGCTTTCGCGTAAGCATCGCCTTCTAATTTCATTTTTTGACCTTGTTGTGAAGCGTAACCTTCTTTCTCGTTAACGACTTGTTTCATCATACTCATGGCTCCCATGGCCAATTCAACCATCATTTTTCCTTTTGAATCTACTTTTGAAGTAAATGTCAAAGGAGAAGGCGCTTGTGGAATAGTTGTAGATCCCGTCATTGCGATTGTTTTTACAGCTGTTAAAGCTTTTTCACCGCCAATTGCGTTTAGGTATGCGGTAACCACCGTTTTTACCGTAACACCTGCCGGTACTTCTTTTTTCATAGCTGGTTTTTC
>CANEZU010000101.1 GCA_947444255.1 Flavobacteriaceae bacterium
GGGGAACGAATTCTTAAAAAAAGTCAGTAATCTATATTACTGACTTTGGACTATATATTGAAAATTGAATTTATTGTACAATTTTTTTTAAAGTGTAGGCAATTAATTCATCGACTGCTTTATAGGGATCGGCGCTGAAAGTTCCAGAAGCTCTGTTAGCAATTATTGCATTCAGAGATAGCGCTTTATGGCCTAAAAGAGCTGATAATCCATAGATTGCAGCAGTTTCCATTTCGAGATTCGTAATCCTTTGATTATCAAAATGGAAAGTATCCATTTTTGAATTTAATGTAGGATCTTGAATGTTCAAGCGAAGCACACGGCCTTGGGGTCCGTAAAATCCTCCGGCTGTAGCGGTAATTCCTTTGTACATCTGATTGCTATGGAATTGTTTTTCTAATTCATCAGAGCAGGAAATAACATAGGGTTTTCCTTTTCGTAGATCCCAATTGGTTTGCTGGATGAAGGCTTCTTCGATGGCCGAATTTGAAATGCTATCTATCAAATAGGAGCGAAGCATGTTGTCTAGGCCCAAACCGAATTTAGACATCACAAAGCTATCAACCGGAATATCGGCATGTAGGGAACCCGAAGTTCCGATTCGAATGATATTCAAAGAAGTCAATTTGGATTTAGCTTGTTTTGTATCTAAATCAATATTCACCAGAGCGTCCAATTCATTCATCACAATATCAATATTATCCGGACCAATACCGGTTGACATTACGGTTATTCTTTTGCCTTTTAGTGTTCCGGTCGTGGTTTTGAATTCTCTTTTTTGAGTTGTAAATTCGATGCTGTCAAAAAATTGGCTGATTTTCTCAACCCGATTCTGATCACCAACAAAAATAATGTTGTGTGCTATATTTTCTGGTTTTAAATTCAAATGATAGACCGATCCATCTGGATTGAGTATCAATTCTGATGCTTGTATCATGTAGTTTTTTTTAAGATTCGAAGTTGAAGACGGTAATGCAATTATCCACCAACACGCTTTACTTTGAAACCTTTGTCTTTTAAAATAGTCATTATTTTATCTCGATAATCCCCTTGAATGATGATTGAATCGTCTTTAAAGCTTCCGCCAACACTTAGTTTCGTTTTTAATTCTTTGGCTAGAATTTTGAAATCCTCCTCTGATCCGGTATAGCCTTCAATTATTGTTGTTGGTTTACCTTTTCTTTTTTCAAATTTACAAATCATTGGTTCTGCCTGAATCCAAAGTTCTTTGGTTTCGATGGGTTTTACTTCCTCTTTGGATTCAATATGATCCGGGAAAAGGTTTTTTAATTGGTCTTGTAAGTCCATAGTATCGTGTTTGTGAAAGGGATGAATCGCATTGGCCAAGCAAAGGAACTGCAGCTAATTATTCTATAAAAAAAACGCGGATTTAACTTTGTATCCAAGGCATGCCGATGAATGTAAATCTAGATTGAATCCGCGTCTCTTGTAATCTTTAGGCTAGTATTATTTTTTTATTAAACCAAGATCTACCAGGCGTTCGTATAGAAAATCTCCTGCAGTTATATCTTCGTATAATTTGGGGTTTTCAGTATCGATGCAACTTTCTAAACAGTCCAGGCGCATGTCGCTTACGGGGTGCATAAAAAAAGGAACCGAATAACGAGAAGTTCCCCAGAGTTCTTTGGGCGGATTCACGACCTGATGAATGGTAGATTTCAATTTGTTATTGGTGTGACGCGAGAGCATATCGCCCACGTTGATTACCAATTCATCGGCTTCGGCAATGGCATCAATCCATTCACCTTCATGAGTCTGCACTTGTAAACCGCGACCTTGAGCACCCATAAGTAGCGTAATCAGGTTGATATCGCCATGAGCAGCTGCCCGAATAGCATTCTCGGGTTCGGATGTAATGGGAGGATAATGAATGGGTCTCAAGATCGAATTCCCTTGTTTTCCATAATTATCAAAGTAAAATTCGTCTAAGCCAAGATGGAGTGCCAAAGCTCTTAGCACATAAATACCTGTTTTTTCTAACATTTGATAGGCCTCTTTTCCTACAGTATTGAAGTTGGCTAATTCGGTTACTTGCACATTGTCAGGATATTCTGACGCATATTTACTATCATGGTCCACATATTGACCAAAGTGCCAAAATTCTTTTAAATCACCTTCTTTACGGCCTTTGGCATGTTCTTTTCCAAAAGAGACATAACCGCGCTGGCCGCCAATTCCGGGGATTTCATACTTGTATTTAGTTTCTAAAGGCAGGGCAAAGAAATTCCGGATTTCTCCGTATAAATCGGCTACCAGTTTTTCTTCTAAAAAATGCCCTTTAAGGGCTACAAAACCAATATCCTCAAAAGCACGACCGATTTCATTTACAAATTTTTGTTTACGTTCCGGCTCAGCCGAAAGGAAATCACGCAAGTCTACACTAGGAATATTCTGCATACCATATTAATTTTGTTATCACAAGAAGTTTGTTAACCCTTGTTATCACAAATGTAAATAATAAATTTTAAACCTACTTTTTTAGTTTGTAAACAATTTAAAATATAGCAGTATTTAACGTTCTTGCTTTATTTTTTTTATACTTTTGAATAGTTTTAATGATTTCGATACCGCTACACCAATGAATTTTCTAAGAAAGAATCTGACCGACAATCAATTATTAGACTTATATAAAAAACTTCTTAGACCCCGACTTAT
This sequence comes from Flavobacteriaceae bacterium, assembly GCA_947444255.1. Lineage (GTDB taxonomy): Bacteria > Bacteroidota > Bacteroidia > Flavobacteriales > Flavobacteriaceae > Flavobacterium. The sequence continues at coordinate 2,677 of CANEZU010000101.1, forward strand.
AGAAGAGAAAATGCTAATACTGATTCGCCAGGGAAAAGTATCCAAATGGTTTTCGGGAATAGGACAGGAAGCCATTTCTGTTGGAATCGCAGCGGTATTAGATTCGGATGAATACATCCTGCCGATGCACCGCAATTTGGGTATCTTCAGTAGTAGGGACATTCCTTTGTATCGTTTGTTTTCGCAGTGGCAGGGTAAAGCCAATGGATTTACGAAAGGGCGGGATCGCAGTTTTCATTTTGGGAGTCAGGAGTATAAAATTATTGGGATGATCTCTCATCTTGGGCCTCAATTAGGAGTTGCTGATGGAATTGCATTGGCCAATAAATTAAAAAAGAACTCAAAAGTCACGGCTGTTTTTACAGGAGAAGGTGCGACTAGTGAGGGTGATTTTCACGAAGCCCTGAACATCGCTTCGGTTTGGGACTTAGCTGTATTATTTGTCATCGAGAATAATGGATACGGCCTTTCAACACCCACACACGAGCAGTACCGATGTGAAAATCTAGCCGATCGAGGTATTGGATATGGGATGGAAAGTCATATTATTGACGGCAATAACATCTTAGAAATCTATAATGAACTCTCCGAAATCGTAGCTTCGATGCGAACGAATCCCAGACCCGTATTAGTTGAATTCAAGACTTTTCGGATGCGAGGACATGAGGAAGCCAGCGGAACTAAATATGTCCCAGAGGATTTAAAGGAATTGTGGGCTAAGAAAGATCCTGTGGATTGCTTTAGAACTTATCTACTCAAACAAAATGTATTGCGAGCGGATCATGATGAAAAGTGGCGTAATGAAATTAAATTTGAAATAGAAGAGCATTTATTGAATGCCAATAATGAAGCTGAAATTACAGCCAGTTATGAAGAAGAATTAAAGGATGTCTATCAACATTATGATTTTGAAGCTATAAAAGCATCTGGAGAAAAGAAGAACATTCGTTTCATAGATGCTATTTCGCAAGGTTTGAAACAATCGATGGAACGACATAATAATCTGGTTCTGATGGGTCAGGATATTGCGGAATATGGAGGTGCTTTTAAGATCACAGAAGGTTTTGTAGCCGCTTTTGGAAAAGATAGAGTCATCAATACTCCTATATGCGAAAGCGCCGTGATATCGGCGGGCATGGGTTTATCGATCAATGGCTACAAGACTGTTATAGAAATGCAGTTTGCCGATTTTGTTTCCACGGGTTTTAATCCTATAGTTAATTTACTGGCTAAATCGCATTATAGGTGGCAGGAGAAGGCAGATGTTGTCATCAGGATGCCTTGCGGAGGAGGATCACAGGCAGGCCCTTTTCATTCTCAAACTAATGAAGCTTGGTTTACCAAAACACCCGGTTTAAAAGTAGTGTATCCGGCATTTCCACATGATGCCAAGGGACTATTGGCGGCAGCTATAAACGATCCGAATCCGGTTTTGTTTTTTGAACATAAACAGTTATATCGTACTGTTTATCAAGATGTAGCAGAGGACTATTATACATTAGCTTTAGGTAAAGCAGCACTTTTGAAAGAAGGTAGTCAGGTGACGGTACTGGCATTTGGTTTGGCCGTGCATTGGGCTTTAGAGATATTGGCAGCGCATCCCAGTATTTCGGCAGATCTATTGGATTTAAGAAGTTTACAACCCTTGGATACCGAAACTATTTATACCTCGGTTAGAAAAACAAGCAAAGTGATTATACTTCAGGAGGATAGTTTATTTGGTGGTATTGCCAGTGATTTATCGGCAATGATCATGGAAGACTGTTTTGAATATTTAGACGGACCGGTAAAACGGGTTGCCAGTTTAGACAGTCCTATTCCGTTTACTAAAGCTTTAGAAGATCAATATCTGGCAAAGGGACGATTTGAGAAAGCTTTATTGGAATTAATTAATTATTAGGGTATTAAGAGGTACTTATTGTACTAAAATCGAATTTGAAAAGAGATTTTTTTTTTTCAAGGATGCTATTCTTATTCAGAGATATTAAACGTACTACATTTTATTGCATTTAGCTATCCGGTTCTAAAACTGCTACCGCAGCTTGCTGTGCTGGTTTCGATAGCAGTTGTCGCAGATTTTATCGTTTTTATGTCCAAGGAATTAGTAATAGAATAGAAAGTTGAAAACCTAATAAAAATTAGAATGGCAAAATTTTCAAGTAGTGGAAAAATCCTAAAGCGAATAGGCAATTGGCAAAGTTTAAAGGTTTAAAAAAAGTTTTAAAACGGTCAACTCTAATCAGGGATTGGCAGGGGAAACAAAAGCTTAGGTATTAGATTCCGTTTTTATATTCTAGAATATCTCCTGGCTGACAATCCAATGCTTTGCAAATCGACTCTAAGGTACTGAATCGAATGGCTTTTGCTTTTCCGGTTTTTAAAATAGAAAGATTGGATAAGGTCAAATTCACTCTTTCAGAAAGTTCGTTAAGTGTGATTTTTCTTTTTGCCATCATAAGATCTAAGTTTACTATAATTGCCATTTCTTATATGGTTAATTCGTTTTCTGATTGCATTTCCATTCCTCGTTTAAAAATATGCGCAATTACTAAAAGTATAATTCCCATAAAAAGCCAAACATCAGCGCCTCCTAGTCTCAAACTCTCTATATCGGGCATAGTTATTCCTTGTGCAATCAATCCTTTTGTATATTGAGCACCCCAAAAGGAAAATAAGCCAATTCCTATAGCCAAATAGGACATATTCGAAATAAAAATCTTCATTTCGGTAGTATAGGGTTGCTTTAGGTCTAGTTTTTTATCCTGTAAAATTTTTATAATTAAATAAAACAATAAAGCTTGCATCGAAGTAACGATAATCATTAAAGCCGCTTCTGTAATAAAATATGCTTGATCGAAACGGTATAAAGGGGATAAATCGAGATCTTGCAAAAAACTTTTTGCGTTAGTAGAGTTGATGGTTAGTGTATAAAAAGTATTGAACATAATAGCTCCAGCATCAATACAAAGGCCAATAAAAATTAAGTACGAAAGGAATTGGAGTCCTTTTAAAATCTGTTTGGTAGTGATTTTAATTTGTATCATTCTTTTTATGATTAAAAAAATATTTAGCAATAGTACTAAATATTTATTGATTATCGATAAATGTACAGAAATAAGATCAGGCGTAGCATAAAGGGTAGCGGCTAGGAAAGGTTTGAAGTTTAGAGTTTAGGAGCTCCAGGACTGAAAATGGATAGGTCTATTCATTTAATGCTGTTTTCAGGTTTGTAATCGGTCAATACTTTTAGGGATAGGCAGAGGAGGGAGTACACTGGTTTAGCGCATTAATATGCATTTTTAAAACGGACTTGCTTGGAAAACGGAGTTTGTGTTGGTGGGCACGGAAAGTAAATTAGAGCGATCGAAAAGGTGGATATCTGGGGGGTCAAGCTTGCCATTATGGGGTTCGAAATAGGTTGACTGTAAATAAGGGGTGGCAATGCTCTGACAGCCCGCAAAATCACTTCAAAGCATTCCATTCTTCTTGGCTTGCCTCCGCTTTTTGATGTTCCATCAAGCATACCCACTTGTCAGCTTGTTTTGTCAGTAAAGCTTCCAAATGAACATAATACTCATCAATGAGTTTGCCTGTTCCATTATGGGAAGTAAAATAGAAAATCCCTGTTTCGTGTGCGGTTGTTTCGTCGCCTATTCTTTGTGAAAAGCGAAACGATACATTATCCATCTGCTTGCCTTGTTTGGTATTGAGAAAACCCTGTTTCCAACCCTCAAGGGCAGCGAGCATAGGGATGGAACGTTTGTTTTTCCCAGTTGTAATAACCAGAATGCCATTTTTGTGGCAAGTAGCCGAATAGCCATCAAAATCACCTTCTTTCACTGTTTTGGATATCACACTCCAATACGTTTTATCTATTTCAGTTTTTCGCTGCTCGTCTGAATTAGATTGGCTGATCGCTTTAGTTGTTCCAAAAAAAGCAAGGAGGCTGAATGCGACGAAAATGATGTTTTTTTTCATTTTAAAATTTATATATAATTTAAAAATTAATGTTGATCTTTAAAAGTAAATAAAAAAGAAATCATAAAAATGGTTTTTTCAATTAAAATCGGAATTTGGTTTTACAAAAGACAAAAAAGAGGATTAAAAGCTACAATTTTTCTAATATTCCTATTTCACCTCCCTGCACTTAGTTTGAATTCTAACAGATATTGATTCGTTAGTTTGATCCTGTTTTGAATTTCTGTGGTTGCGTTTATTTTAGATTTTTTTTTAATACTATAATTTATTAAGTTCTTTTAAAAGCTTGAATCTTCCAATAGGTAAGACTTCTCCACAGCCATTCTAGTGGCCCGAATAAAAAGTATTTCAGCCAAATAGGGCTCATAATTAATTGAAAAATCCAAATTGCAAATACTAGATAATAGATTTGATAAAATTCTAATTCACCATAGTAATTTAAACCGTATCCATAGAAAAATAAAGAGCAAATAATGGTGTGCATGATGTAATTTGTAAATGCCATTTGGCCTACAGCTGTCAGACGACGAAATAGATTTTGTGCAAAACCAGATTTATAAATCAAAATAAAGGCAGCCAAATGGGCCATTGATAAAAGAATTCGCTGAAACGGATAAATTAATCCATTCCATATTATAGGCGTTTTTTCCATATGCAATAGGTAGGATTCCAAAGTTGGAAAATGTACGAATTTGTAATAAAAGGAGTACATAACTAATGGCAAACCAATTCCATATCCGATTTTTACCACTTTCCAATACTTTTCATTTGACCAATTTCCATTTAAAAATCCCCATTTGTATAATACCAAACCTAGTATCATCAGTGCTAAAATATCCCATAGTTCATAAGGTAAATATTTAGTTTGATAATCAAACGACATTGGTCGCATATAGCTAGCAACGGTGCTGTAATCGGATTTCATTTTTGCCGTATTTGCTTTTGCATCTTCCCGATTTGGAATCATACTTTTTTCAATTTCTCTCCAACTAACTAATGCTTTTGTTTGGGTAGTGGTCAAGGTCTTTTTTTCGTTTTGAGCTTTAACAGCTTCCGTATAAGCAATACGGTTTTCTCTGATATCCTGATATTGTAAAGTTCCTACAGTAAAATCTACAATAGCAACAAATGGAATAACCCAAATCAAATATTTAGGACTTGCATTGCGTACAAGATATAAAAGCATGCCGCATACTCCATACAGATATAAAATATCACCAGACCAAAGTAAAAGATGTGCGTGAATGAGACCAAACAAGACTAACCAAAACATTCTTCGATAGAATAAAGGAGTAAGTGATTTTCCAATTCCACCTTTATTTGCGATAAAAAGTAATACACCCGCTCCAAAAATGATACTGAACATTGCTCTCATTTTTCCTTCAAATACTATCGTAATTAGAGCGTTAAGCCAAAAATTGATGCTCTTTGGATCGTTTTTGAAAGTTTCAAAGGAGTATTCTGGCATAGAGAAACTAGGAATATTCATTAATAAAATACCTAATAATGCTATGCCGCGTAACATATCGATGGTTTTAATTCGGCTCGATTCTGCAATGGGTGCTGCAGTTGTAGTTTTTTCGTCTTTCATCTTTGTTTAGTTTCAGTAAAAAAAATTATATTGGATTAAAATAGTTGTTTCTGCTAGCTTGAGTATCCGGCTCTCGCCAGCTGGGCAAGTTTAGTATTTATACTGTATTTTCTAATTATGAATCCTATTATAATTGTAGCTATGCGAGCATAACCGAAATAGAGCTGGGAAAACTCTTTTATGGAACTATCCGTGCTGCAACATTTTAGATTTTAGTCCTGGAGCTCCAACATGGATTTTGTGTAGTGGTATTTAAAAAGGCATTTCTTAAGAAAGCCTTTAGTAAAGATATTCTTTTCTTACAGAA
>CANEZU010000102.1 GCA_947444255.1 Flavobacteriaceae bacterium
AGAAACATTAGAACATTTGTTTGACACCTATCATGACATATAAGTCTTCCTGTTTTAGGAGATGCACTAACTTTCGCTAACAAAATCTCGTTTTGAGGAAGAATGTTTAAAATCCATAAAAAAAAACCGAATACTGCTATTCGGTTTTGGTATTTTTATCCTTTAAAATAGCAAATTCGCTATGGTATAATGAATGCTTATTGAGAAATATAGGTGTTCAAATGATTAATGGTTTCTTTTTGAATTTCCATAATTGATTTAACAACATCACTCATAGAAATCACTCCAATCACCAAATCATTTTCTAAAACCGGCAAATGTTTGACTCTTTTGGTGCTCATTAATTCCATACAATAATCCAGATTATCAGAAGGTTTAACGGTGACAATATCTTTTTCCATGATATCACTGACCACTGTTTTCTTAGAAGACTTATCTTTCAAAACAATTTTTCGCGCATAATCTCTTTCAGACAAAACACCTTTCAACTCCTTACCTTCCATGATCAAAACAGCTCCAATATTATTTACACCCATCACTTTTAAAGCTTCATAAACGGTGATACTTGGAAGAATCGCGAATATTTCGCGGCCTTTTGTACTTAATACTTGATTTACTGTCATGACAAATAGTTTTATAATTAATTATAAAATTAATAAAATAAATAAGTAAATCACAAAAATAGATTCTTTTTTTAGCTATTAAATAAATCATCGGGAGATTGAAGCAAATTTAAGGCCGCTTTTAAATCCGCCCTTAAAATTTCTAATCCAAATTGATAAGAAGCATTCATCCAGCCAAAACCTTCTTCAGTAATGTAATCGAAAGTAGTTCCAACATTGCCGTATTCTGCAAAAATTTTGTGTGAACTACTTTCCAAATCAAATTTCTCCGGAATGGTTCCATTATAATCTACAGCATTCCTAGTGATTAACCACAACCATCTGTAAACCATTTCCTGGGCTTCCTCTTCATAATTATAATTTAAAAGACCTTGCCAAAAGAGCATTTGATGAGGCGCCCATCCAAAAGGATAATCCCATTGACGCAAAGGAGAATCAGAAGCTAAGTTGGCAATAGCCTCTTTAGTGCTGCCAGCAATTCCGCCTTTCATTTTGAATTTTGGTAAAGTCTGTTTCACCAGAATCTCCGCTTGTTCCTTGCTGCAAAGTTTAGCCCATAAAGGATAAAAAGTGGTTGCCGCCTCAAAAACAAGAGCTTCTTCTTTTACAAAATTATAATCGAAATACATCCCTTTGGATGCATCCCAACACAATTCATTGATTCGTTTTTTACGCAAAGAAGCTTTATTTTTCCAATAAGCGGTAGTGTAAATTGTGTTTTCTGCAAATAATAATTCCTTTGAAAACACTTTCTTAATTAGATAGGCAATGTCTTTTTCATATTTATACAACAAGCTATTGAGCGCTATAGGATTTAGATCGGCACACACACCTACAAGTCGGTTAGTGGTATCATGTCCGCTTTCGCGCATACTTCGATCGTGAACAAAATAAGCGTCCAATTCGGCATCCGTTATTTCTCGTGCCAGATAGCTTTGTTCAAACTCACGCAAAGGCATATTATAATTGCTAGCGTATTCACCTAAAACATCATCAAAATGTCCCGTCTCAACTTCAAAAGGCAATCCGATTCCCTCTGCTTTATAGCGATTCAACCCATTTGCCGTCAGTCTTTTTCCCAATTGCATCCATACATTTTGGTATTCTTTAATCGCCGTTTTCAAATGTGATTCAATCCAAGCAGCATCCGGATTTGTTTTCTTTACAATATCAACAATCAATGAAGTATACAATGGCGGTTGCGTGCGCGTGAGATAATAACTGCGGTTAGCGTTTAGAATTTTTCCATAATGGTCAATCTGATATTTAAAATTGGCTGCAATTGCCATTGCTAAATCTGCTTTTCCATCTATCAAAAGACCCATCGCAATAAAATAACTGTCCCAACCGTACATTTCATTAAAACGACCTCCGGGAACCACAAATGGTACGCCCTTTGTTTCTCCATTTTTAGTCTCTAATGCGAGTGCTAAAATTCCGGGTTTAGTATTTAAAGTCAATACATATTCAGGTGTAATGGTTTCCGGCAATTGAACGACTTCAAGACTTGGAATGCTTTTTTCAAGTTTCTTAAAATAATCAAAAGCGGCATTATCATTAGCAGGAACGTATAAATAGGAAATTGGATTTTCTATTTTCTCATCTTCTACTATTTTTAAAATACCCGCTTCATCAATGGTTCGCGTTAATCCGTCCCAATAAAAATCTTTGATTTTTCGAGAAATTCGTGTTACAGGACTTTCGATTATTTCAGATAAATTGATTTCGGCAAATTCCGTATTCTTTTTATTGGCCAAAGCCAATTCTTGAAGTAAATTGGACAAATAGTAAGTCCCTTCTATTAATTCAGAATTCCCATTGGCATCTTCCAATAAAAAACTTCGAGGACCTTGATCATCAACAGTTATTTTTCGATCTCCATCGGTGTCTTCCTGAGCCAATAATTGCTGCAGAACGGTCTTGATATTTAGATTAAATTTCATTTTTACGAGTTAATTTTTTTAATATAAAAAAAGAGATAAGTAAGAGTGTCATCGGAATTAAGGTAAAATAAAAAGCATTTTCCGGTCCCTGATTCTTAAACAACCAACCTATAATTCGGGAACCTAATGTTCCTCCAAGTGCTGAAAAAACTACAATCAATCCAGTCATTGAACTGTGAAGACTTTTGGGTAATGCACTTAAGATAACCGAATTTAACAAGGGATAAATGGGCGCAATAAACAAGCCTACTAATGGGAAAGCAAATCCGATTAAAGGAATATCGGAAAGTGAATTGATTTCAATTACCTCGAGACCAACCGTTTTTGGTAATACAAAAATAACAACTAACATCGCGCAGAGGATGCAAACCGTGAGTACCCAAATCCAGTTGACTTTTTTAGTGATTTCGCCAGCTAACAATCTTCCCGCTGCCAAGGAAATAGCTAAAATACTCGCCATCATAATACTGATGTTTTCAGGCAAATGAAGCACTTTGTCGTTAAACGTTGGCAGCCAAGTCATAATTCCCTGTTCAATCATTACAAACAAAAAAGCGCTGATCACAAAAACTACCGTCAGTAGCTTCGCAAATAGTCGGAACATTTGTTTGAAATCATCAGCCAAATTCACTCCCGGAATCTCGGTTTGATTATCGAATTTAGCAAAGAATAAAAAGCCAAAAGATAAAACTGAAATTGCTGCTAGTAACAAATAGACATTCAACCAGGAATTAGAATCCGATTCGGAATTAAATGCAGGAAATAGAAAGTAGGCCAATGCAATACCCAGCATAAAAACACCTTCGATGCTACTCATCAAACTATTGTGTTCTTTTTGATTTTTTGTAACCGTACCTATTAGGGAATAAACAGAAACCTTTATCAGCGCGAAAGAAATCCCCACGGTGGCAAAAAGAATTTTAGCCGAACCAAACGAATTTCCAAAATACATACTAAGACAGGCCGCAGCTACTAGACCCAAACCAATAAGCATTGCTTTTTTATAACCCAACCTAGGCAAAAAGGAAGCAATCAAAAAAGACACAATGGCTATTGGCAAATCTTTATAGGCTTCGAGAATACTGGCTTGTACTTCGTCTACTCCATAATTTCGTTGCGCTTTTAAAATCACAATTCCAACGCTGTTCAGCAAAATAGCAAAAACAAAATAGTTGAGATACATCGCAATTTTAATTGTGTTTTTTTTCATATTTTACCTTTTAGAAATTTAAAGAGTGCAACGCTATCCGTTCAACGGCTTATGTTTTTTGATTAGAAAACGAATTTAATAATTCTTTGTGGTTATTCTTTCATTCTCAGTATGTTTAACAGTAAAACCTTTGGTCTTAAGGTTTGCTAAAAGATGAGCAACGCTTGTACCCTTAGTCCATTTGATATCTAAAACGTCATCCGTACTATCATTTATTGCTACAGTACCCGAAAAGGCATCCGAAGTATTCCTTAAGCGCATAAGTTCAAGCTGTTTAGTTACAACTTCTGTTTTCAACCCTTTTTCAATATCCTCTAGGGTCAATGTGGTCCGATTAATTTCTTTATGTCCAGCACTACCGCCATTATCGGCAGCTTTGTAATTGTTTTTACCCGCAAAAATATCCAGATACCAAACCTGCGGAATTCCGGGCATGAACATTTGAATGGCTCTTGCCAGAAGCAACTTTTGTTCGTCCTCACCTAATGCACTAAAAAAAGTAGCATTTATTTGATAATAAGAGATTTTATTTCCTGCTGGATCGTAAAGATTCTTTACCCGTCCCCCACGTTCCATGATGGTAGTCATGATATTTTCTATCTCAGCATCTTCTAACAATCCTTTATTGTAAACCCCATGAACCTCCTTGCCTTTCAAATCTAAAACAGGTATTCCATCATGACAACCAAGCATGTTTACTGTTTTATATCCCTTAGCTATAATTTCCTTAGCCCATCTTACCAAAGCTATGCTGCTTTGATTTTCGATAGTATGTATCGTTAAACCGGGGAGAAAAAAGTCATAGATGTAATATCCTTCGTTGGCTACCTCATCATGTAAATGCAAACCATATTCTGCGTGAATTTCAGGCAATAGCATCAAATTATTTTGTTCTGCAATATTCTTAATTCGCTCAAGATAATCCCAAGTACCAGGTGTATTAAAAAAATTGGATTCACCCACTTGTTTGTGTAAATAAGCAAAAGCATCTAATCTAAGAATAGTACAACCATATCCACTTAGTTTTTTTAGAGTCTCCTCATAAAAATCCCAAACTAATGGCGACGAAGCATTCACGTCCATTTGTCCTAAATAAGACCTTTTTTGCTCTACAATTTGTACTATTTCTGATTTAATTGGAGTAAACTCTTCAAAATTTAGGCTTTCAAAATCTTGATTGTTAATTATTGCTGCGTTCACAAGACTGATAACAGACTCCTTTTGCACTTCAGTCAATCCCACAACTGAATCCAGATCCGTTTTTGAAATTGGATTGTAGCTTACTTGCTGATAAAAGGTATTCCAATAGGGCTGCTCTGTTCCATCGGGAAAACGCACTTTTAATATTGGCAAACCTGACTTTCTCATGAATAATTTATGCAGAAATTCAGGATTTGGAATGATAATTCCATCTTTATTTATTGTCCCGTTTCCTTCCCAGAATTCATTCCAATTGATGAAAAAATCCTTGAATTTAGATTTATTCCCATTTTGTAGCAGGTCTTTAAATTGAGGGGAAGCTACAGAAAGATGATTCAATACAATATCAAATTTCAGTTTGATCTGAAGCGAATTCAAGTCCTTTAAATCTTGTATAGCTACTAAATCTTTGTTTATATCATAATCAATAATCGAAAAACCTCTATCTAAATCACTGTTAAAAAAAGTGGGCAATACGTATATAAAAGAAAAAACATCTTTGAAAGCGTCCATCTTGAGCATACTCAAAGTATCCCTAAATTTTTCTCCTATACTATCCGGATAAACATTTAGCATTACTCCATTGCTGATATTTTTATTGTCTTGTATCATTGTGTTTTAAAGAAGTTTAGAAAGGATATTGATGTTATCGGGCAGTCGCCCTACATTTTGCAGTTTTAAAGCAGCTAACTTTAAAGCGATATCCAAACATTCATGAATTGATTTTTCTTTAATGTAAGCAAATAAAAATCCAGACCAAAAAGCATCGCCCGCTCCTGTGGAATCCATCACTTTTTCAATTTCTATCGCTGGCATTTGTATTACTTCTTTCCCTTTTTGAGATAGTTTTACCCCTTTACTTCCTAATGTTAAGCAAACCGTATCTACTCCCTGATTGTGAAAAAATTCGAATATGGCATCATGCGGAAGTTCTTCTTCAAATAAACGCAGCATATCATCTTCACTGATTTTTATTAAGGGATTGAACTGGCAATAGGTTTTGATCACTTCGAAAGCCTTTTTTTGACTTTTCCAAAGCTTTCTGGCATAATTAAGATCAATACTGAGCTTGCATCCTAAATCGTGCGCTTCTTGAGCTTTCTTCAAAATTGTTTTCTGTGCCGGATTCTTGCTTAATGCGAAGCAAGTGGTGTGAAATATCTTCGTATTAGATAGTATTTCCGTTGAAATTTGCTCCTCATAAATACAACAATCTGCTGAACGATAGGGTAAAAAATCAGGCGTACCCTCAGACCTTGATACAAAAATTACGCTAGTAGACTTATCGTCAAGTACATTAAGGTGCGCCGTATTCACTCCCATGCTTGTTAAACGTTCCGTAATATACGAACCAAAACCATCATTCCCCACTGTAGCAACCATAATAGCATTCAAACCCAATCGAGTAGAATTCATTGCCACATTAGTAGGTGAGCCTCCTAAATACCGGTGATAATCTCTTGTTTCGTTTATAAGAACTCCTTCTTGATGCCCAATAAAATCAACTAGCACTTCACCAACACAAAGGATATCTATTGTATTCATCTTTTTATTTATTGTATTATTCACTTGGAATTGTTTTTTTAATTTTGATTAATAAAGTACTAATAGCGGCCAGCACTAATAAAACTCCAGCAAAACTAATTGCTTGACGCGGGTCGTTATCTAGGAAGTTCTTCAAAACATATCCAAAAGAAAGGTTTTGAAAAATCATTGGAATCACAATCATCATATTAACAATTCCCATATACACACCATAACGCTCTTTTGGAATATTCGAAACGACCATCAAATAGGGAATACCCATCATACTAGCCCAGGCAATACCATATCCTATAACTACTGCAAAAAACACATATTGATTCTGTACCTGTGGAAAACACAAAAACGAAATAGAACCTAATAAAAGGCACACAAAATGAATCAGTTTAGGGCCGTGCTTTCTGGCTAATTTTGCCAGATAAAAGGCAATTGAAAAGGTTATTATGAAGCCAAAAGCGCCAATCAACCCGTTCCACTCAACCGCCTTTTCATAACCCATTTTATTCATTGGGGTTACATTCCAAACGGATAAAGCAATACTTTTAGAATTATTTTGCCAATAACACATCATAGCATACCACTGAAACAAATACACTAGAAAAAGCTGCCACATCACCTTTGGCATTTCCAAAACTGCTTTATAAATATCAATAAAAGGGGATAAAATATTTAAAGGTTCTGCTTTTAGAATTGCAAGTTCTTCTTCTGTAGGCGGAATTTCATTTGTTTTACTCATACTCCACCAAATGGAAGATACCGAAAGTACCGCTCCGAGAAAAAAGGAGGCATAAATCCAGTTCGGCAAGGATCCCGTATAACCAACAAAAACAATTGGAAATAAAAACAGGGATATATAAGCCAAAAACTGTCCGAAACCGGTGAAAAAACTTTGAGCCTGAAAACCAGTTGGCTGCTGATCTTCACTTAAGGTGTCGGCAATAAAAGCACGATAAGGCTCCATGGCAGTATTGTTTCCAACATCTAGAATCCAAAGCAAACCAGCTGCCATCCACAATGAACTACTGAAAGGAAATAAAAACAAGGCAATACTGCAAATTATTGCTCCGACAAAAAAGTAAGGCTTCCGTCTTCCCCATCTTGGATGCCAAGTTTTATCACTCATGGCACCAATAATGGGCTGAATTAATAAGCCGGTTAAAGGTCCTGCTAGATTTAGTATCGGAATTTGATCTGGACTGGCATGTAAAAAATCATAAATAGGGTTTACGGCACTTTGTTGTAAGCCGAAGCTATATTGTATGCCAAAAAACCCAACATTCATGTTGATTATTTGCCAAAAACTAAGTTTGAATTTGGTACTCATTGGGATTGGTTTTTAGTTGGTTGGTTTTTTCTTAAATAGTTTATTTTTTGGCAAACGGGATGATAATTTGAGTCTCCCAACTGAGTTCATCACCTCCGTTAAACGGATTCGCTAAGAAATGCTCTAAGGGTTTAGTATCTAATGCAATCCCTTTTCGCTTTGCATAATCCAACAAGGCAAACCAAGCGCGATCTGAAGTCCTGAAATTACCAAAATAACTGGCTCGTAGTCCTTTAACGGCAGGAATTGTTTTAAACTTTACATTACTGTCCTCGATGATTTTGGTGTTCATATCAATCGGAAAACAATAATTAAAATCAAGAACTTCCTTGTCCTGATCCCAATTTAGGATCTCAACATAAGGACTTCCAGTTATTTTAATAGCATTGGTGTGCAAAAATCCTGTGATGATATCATCATTCCGAATCATTTGCTGGGCCTTTTCCTGCATAACGCTTTTTAAAGTTATATAGGCTACAAAAGTAGTTTCGGAGGTTCCGTCACCGATAATTTTAATCTTGAAGTTTTTAAGATGATTCTCTAATCCCTTTTTAAATTCAGTAACTTTTTTAACTTGTTCCATTCTAAAAGCGGTCTTGTAAAAAGGAGCAGTCAATCGGTTATAAATACTGTGATTTAAATCTTTAACGCCTACACTAACGG
>CANEZU010000103.1 GCA_947444255.1 Flavobacteriaceae bacterium
TATATTCTGAATCCCTTTACTAAAGTAGATCTGGAGAATTTGTTGGAACGCGCCATGACAACAGATCTCGTTTTAAAAGAAAAGAAGATTATCCTAACCGAATCAGAGGCCATTCTCCGACTCTCCGGTGGTGATGGCCGCAAGCTCTTGAATATCTTCGAACTCGTAGTCAACGCTTCCAATGAAGAGGAAATCAAGATTACCAATGAGATCGTGCTAGCCCTCGTGCAACAGAATACCGTCTTATATGATAAAACAGGAGAACAACATTATGACATTGTATCGGCTTTCATAAAATCAATCCGAGGGAGTGATCCCAACGGTGCGGTTTATTGGCTGGCACGAATGATTGAAGGCGGTGAGGATGTGAAGTTTATTGCCAGACGCATGCTGATTCTTTCTAGCGAAGATATTGGAAATGCCAATCCTACGGCCTTTATTATGGCCAACAATACCTTTCAGGCGGTATCGACTATTGGTTATCCCGAAAGCCGAATCATCCTAAGTCAATGCGCCATCTATCTGGCGACTTCTCCCAAAAGCAATGCCTCCTATACTGCCATTAGCACGGCCCAACAAATCGTCAAACAAACAGGTGATTTACCGGTTCCCATTCCCTTGCGAAATGCACCAACTAAACTAATGAAAGAATTAGGCTATGGCGAAGAATACAAATATTCCCACGATTATGCGAATAATTTTGCCGAACAGGAATTCCTGCCCGATGCGATTGCCAATACACCGCTCTATGTTCCAGGCAACAATTCCCGTGAAAATAGTACTAGGGAATTCCTAAAAAACCGTTGGAAGGATAAATACGGCTATTAAAACCGAATCCCGATTTTCTCACTCATTAGTACAGCATTCTGATAATATTCAAAAAACCATTGGGCGTCTTTTTGAATCAGAATCCCTTGTAAATTTCCTTTCACAGCAATAAAGGTGTTCGCATTCGAACTCTTGTAGATTTTGAGAATCACCTTCGGACTACTGTCGATTAGCTGAAAGCCATTCGCAATAGGCTGTGCAAATAAAATCTCATCCGAAGCCACTGTAACTGCACCGGCAGAAGGTGCTACCGCTGTTACTGAACTTACTGGAGCATTTGTAGCTACAGCAGCACTAACATCTGCAGCCTTAGCCGAGTATTTGTAGTGGATCGCCTCAAAAGAAGGGAAAGTGGCACGAAAGGCTTCGGTATAAGCAGCATAATAGTCTTTTTCCTTGCTGCGTCCTTCTTCAGAGGTAAAGAGAACCGTCCCCTTACAATCCTTAATCGTAAATTGGAGTTTGGTATTAATAAAATTACCCTTGCTTTGTAAGTCTAAGTATACCTTGGCACAATTGTTATTCAATATTTCCTCCGGCATAGGATCCGTATCGAAATAAGTGACAAAGCCCTGTTTTTCCAAAAACAATTTAGCTAAAGTATTCAGGCGGTATTGGTCTTTCTCTTTCAGGAAACTAAAAGTAGCGGGCACAATTGCATATTGATAATCGTTGATCCCTTGGGCAAAAGAAAAATTCAATGCAAAGAAGGCAATCAAAAGGAAATTTCGTTTCATAATCTATAAGTGTTTTTTTAATTCTAATAAGTGAAAGACCTGCTTGATAGTCTCGGGAGCTGCGGTGCGCTGCTCATTAAAATAAATAGCATCGAGCCCGCAATCCAATGCCCCTTGCACATCGGCAATCAGGCAGTCGCCAATCATGATACTGCTTTCTTTTTTGGCTTGGGCCAATTCAAGGGCATACTCAAAAATTATGGGGTTGGGCTTTTTTACACCGGCTAATTCCGAATTCGTGACCGTCTCAAAATAGCGGCTGATATTCGAATTATCCAGCTTTCTCCCTTGTACATCAGCAAAACCATTGGTAATAATATGCAGCTTGTATTTGGGTTTCAAATAATCTAAAAGTTCCACCGTGCCTTCAAAAAGATGGTTGTAATCTGGCAAATAGCGAATGTATTCTTCCGAAAGAAAAACCACCTGCTCGTCGGCGATAGCATATCCCAGTAAATCAAAGGTTTCCTTTAAACGCCCAAAACGCAATTCGGACTGACTCACCTGATCAGTACGATACAATTCCCAATACTTGAGATTCACAGGTACATACTGTTTTAGAAAGGCATCAAGATCGATAGCGATCCCTTGCTTCTGAAATATAGCAGCCAAAGCCAGGCCTGAGTTTTTTTCAAAATCCCAGAGCGTGTGATCCAAATCAAAAAAGACATCGGTTATTTTAGTGTTCAAGACGGTGTAGTTTAGTTACAAAAGTCGGGAAGTTTTATGGAATACCGAACGATCTTAACTTTTTTGATTCGAAAATTAATAGAAGAGCCTACTATCAAAAAGAAAATCCTCCGCATCTATAATTTTAATTCTTTTGAAATCGGGATGATGGGGATTAATAAGGAAATTAAATTCTCCCTTTACCACCGCCGATGGCACTTTGTAAACAGCACAGTCCTTGGCTCGTACTAATGCGTCTCCTCTTTGCTGGCTCCAGCTATTCTCTGGAAAGGAATTCCAACCCGCTACCAGCTCACTTAATGGCAAGATATAAACAGCCACCGAATCTGGTATCCTAATTTTGAGCATCTGAAAGCCTTTTGGCAAATTAAAAAGACTCAAATGCACCACGACTTCTGCCATGGATAGAGCCCTGTTTTGCGCAGTATAAATTAGCTCCGTTCCCTTCGAATTCCAACGGGCACCTGAAATAGAGGCCCCAAACCCGGACAAAACCAAAGGATGTTTCTGATTCTGTAATCGGAAGACTTCCATTAGCTAAAAAGGCCATAATCGATTTTGTGCAATTCGTTCATAACCATTTCTTTACCATAGGAATCTTGTAGCAAATCGAAGGGTCGCATCTGATCTAATGCAAAATTTGGACTGCGGAGCCAAGAATAAAACTGTTCTTCACTATCAAAAACTTCAGTGCCCAATAAACTGACTTCTGCCAGTTCCAATATTTTCTCGGAAGATAAGGGCTCAAAAACAAAATCCCTTTTGGCCTTATTACGCAATAAAGTCCGACTGGAAACACCTAAGAAAGTCGCCCAGTCTTCCGTATTCAACGGCGTCCTACTTTTAATCATTTCATACAAATTATACGGAATACCGATTCGTATGGAATGCACCAACAACATCTTATCGGCTAAGAATTTTTTGTAAGTAATTTCCTTTTCTTCCAGAACTAAGAAGGAGGCTTCTCCTACTTTTTGAACAAAAGAACGAACGGCTTCGTCTAATTCGACATCGATACTGAGCGCTAAATTTGACATAACTTATGACATTTGTCTGTAAATCTATGACATTTGACCGGTTAATCCAAATAAAACCATCACAAGATTCCCTCATCCGAAAAACTATAATAGCCTGTTTCGGTCACAATCAGATGATCCAGGATCCGGATATCGAGACTCTGCCCGGCCAACTTTAATTTTTGGGTAATCTGCCGATCGGCTTCACTGGGATTGAGGTTGCCCGAAGGATGGTTGTGCGAAAGGATGATGCTCACGGCGCCCAACTCAATCGCCATCTTGAAAACCAAGCGAACATCGACCACCGTTCCCGTAATCCCGCCCTTGCTGAGTTGCGATTTCGAAAGCACCTTATTGGAATTATTCAAATAGATAATCCAGAATTCCTCGTGCATTAGCTCCCCAATTACGGGCTGCATCAGTTCAAATATCGACTTGCTGGAACTGATTTTGTGCAATTCAACCGCCTCTTCTGCCCGGCGTCGACGGCCCAATTCCATAGCCGCCAAAATAGAAATGGCCTTCGCCTCCCCTATTCCCTTGAAAACCATCAGCTGCGCCAGTGATAATTTGCCCAGCGCATTCAAATTGTTGTCGACACTCCACAAGAGGCGTTTGCTCAAACCCACAGCGCTCTCATTGCGACTTCCGCTGCCCAAGAGTATGGCCACCAATTCGGCATCACTCAAGGCGGCCTTGCCTTTATTCATTAATTTCTCACGGGGCTGATCGTGTTCCGACCAATTGCGAATCGGGAAAAAGGAGTTCTCAGACATAAGCCAAAAGGATCTAAAGGGAATAGCTCCAAAAACGATTTCCGGAACTCCGTCTGCCGAAAGAACAGCTAGGAAAAACTAAAGTTAGTACAATTATACTGACAATGAGCACTTTAATTTGATAAAGAATTTCATAATGTATCATTAGCGAAACAGAAACCCAATACTTTTGGGCCTAGCAAGTCCGGAATCCTAGAAACTCCCGAGCAAAAAAATACCCTATTCAAAGCGACTTTGAATAGGGTATTTCTACTCTATATTTATAGTACTATAGCTGCTTCTGCATACAAACGCTATCGGGCAAACCTACATAAGGCGGATAATTTGCCGTAATTTCATAACCCATCTTCTGATACAAACCAATGGCTTCCTTTTGCAAATGCAGGGTTTCTAAAACAGCCGTTTCATAACCCAATTCTACTGCCCAAGTTTCCAATTCAAACAGCAGCTGTTGCGCCAGTCCCAAACCTCTGGCTTTGGGAGCCACAAACATGCGCTTGAGCTCCATCGTAGACTTCTCGTACTTTTTGAAACAAGCACAGGCCACCGCCACATCATTCAGATAAACCACTAAGACATTGGGATTAAACTCCAGGATATTGTTTTCCCAATATTCGGCTCCTTCTGCAGGATAGCGCTCCCACAAATCATGATCCAATGCCGCAATCAAAGTATGAAAATCTGTATTCTCGCTAGTTGTTTTTTCAATCCGAATCACTATGCTCATTGTCTTATTTTAAATCTAATTAGAATAGTTCTAGCTACTGATTTTCTCACCTACTTCTGCAAAGTCGAGTCCACCATAATTTCCAGAACTCATTAAGAGCAGGGCCGAATTATCTAAATCCATGCCGAATAAATAGTTTCGAAACGCTTCGGCATTGGTGAAAATAACCAAATCCTCGCGATGAAAAGCCTTGGCAATTTGTTCGTAGCTCACTTCTTCTAGCTGTTTGATTTTAACGGCATCGGGCGAATAGAAAACTACGGCCACATCAGCAGCATCTAGTGCACCTTCATATTCCTTAAGAAATTCAGCATTAAGGCTGCTGTAGGTATGCAATTCCAAACAGGCAATTAATTTGCGTTCCGGATATTGCTCTTTCACCGCCTTGGTCGTTGCGGAAACTTTACTTGGTGAATGGGCAAAATCCTTATAGGCCACCTTGTTTGTACTTTCGGCGATTTTCTCTAAGCGTTTGCTGGCTCCTTTAAAGCTGGCAATGGCTTCGTAGAAATCGGCTTCGTCGACTCCCATGTTCTGGCAAATCCATTTGGCACCCGCCAGATTATTCAGATTATGAGCACCAAAAACCGCTATTGGCATAGCACCTTCAGGGGTTTCCAATAAAGTAATTCCGTTTTTAACGGTGTATTTGGGCGTACGGTAGGCCAACTTCCGAATAGGGTTCGTGGCGGCTTCGGCAACGCGGACTACTTCGGGATCTTCCTCATTATAAACCAGAATCCCTCCGTTGGTGATGCATTTGATGAAAATCTCAAACTGCTCCACATAATTTTCATAGCTAGGAAAAACATTGATATGATCCCAGGCGATACCCGAAATCAAGGCGATATTCGGCTGGTACAAATGAAACTTCGGACGGCGATCCATAGGCGAAGACAAATATTCATCGCCTTCTAAAACGATAAAATCATTATCTTCTGTGAGGTGAACCATGGTATCGAAACCTTCTAATTGGGCACCCACCATATAATCGACTTCGATATTGTGAAAATGCATCACGTGCAAAATCATAGAGGTAATGGTGGTTTTCCCGTGGGAACCGCCAATCACCACTCGCGTTTTATGTTTCGACTGCTCGTATAAAAACTCGGGATAGGAGTAAATCTTCAGTCCCAATTCCTGAGCCCTTAGCAATTCGGGATTGTCTGCTTTGGCATGCATCCCCAAAATCACGGCTTCGATATCGGTATCTATTTTATCGGCAAACCAACCTAATTCGGCAGGCAATAATCCTTTTTTCTCTAATCGGCTGCGGGAAGGCTCAAAGATAGCATCATCACTTCCGCTCACTTCATAACCCTTATTGTGTAAGGCCAAAGCCAAATTGTGCATGGCACTTCCGCCTATAGCAATAAAATGTGTACGCATTTCTATATTTATTATTTTAATTTGGAATCTGTTTTGGTCTGAGCCAAAACCTACAAGTCTTTATTTTTTACAAAATCGGCCATGACCACCCGGGCTTTCTCCGGCTGTTTCAATTTATATTTATACAAATCGGCTAGTTTCTGATAGGTCTCTAGTGAATTTCCTACAGCTATGGCTTTCTTATAGCACTTTTCGGCACTGGGGTAGCGCTTAAAAAACTCTTCAATATGACCCCGAGACAGATAACCGTCTACGGGAGACAAAGCCTGCAATTCCTCCGAATAGGCAATGGCTTTTTTCTCACTACCCCCCACGAAACCGGGCAGTTGTATGTATACTTCGATCAGCGCCCAACGGGCATCAATATGTTTAGGATTCAACGCAATCGCCTTTTCAAAGGCCGCTTTCACATCCGAGATCAGAGACAAAGCCACGAAGCGATTACTATTTTTAGCCTTCATCCCCAGGGCACCACCATATTTATAATAATAGTCGGCCACAGCGGGTTTTAACTTCGTTAACTCCTCGTAGGAATCCACAGCTGCATCCCATTCCTCATTGAAATAATGAATATCACCTATGTCCTCTAAAGCCTCGAGATCATTGGGATTGTCCTTGAGAATCCGCTCAAAATAAGGCAGGGCCTGATCGTATTTTTTGGCCTTAAACAATTGCTCCCCGCGCTCCCTATTGGTTTGAGCAATAGTAGCCAGCGGTAAAACAAATAAAAGAAGCAGTATATATTTCATGATCGTGGATTAGAATCTCAAAAGTAGTAAAATAAGATTGATATGCACAATTAGGATTTAGTTAAATAAGACAAAAGTAGAAAGTCGAAAGGCAATCAAGAAACAGACGCCTTGGTTTAGCGTCACGCAGCTGCTAAACCCTAAACTCTAAACAGCTAACCCCTTTTCTCAAAATCGAAAAGCAAAACAACAATCAGCGAATAAAAATCTCGGTTTTCCGTCACGCAGCTGCTAACCCCTAAACTCTAAACAGCTAACCCATTTTCTCAAGATCGAAAAGCAAAACAACAATCAGCGAATAAAAATCTCGGTTTTCCATCACGCAGCTGCTAACCCCTAAACCCTAAACTCTAAACAGCTAACCCATTTCCCGCAGCTAGACTCCCTATTTCTCCAATGGATAATCGGCAATCAAAACTTCAGCTGACAGATTCAGACTAGCAGTCAAGTTCCGAATCATTTCGACAGTAAGTTTTCTTTTGCGATTTAAGATCTCCGAAACCCGACTTTTCCCACCTATGGCTTCCACCAAATCGATTTGTTTCAATTGCATTTCCTCCATTCTGATCTTAATAGCCTCAATAGGATCAGGTGCCGCTATAGGAAAGTTTTTAGCCTCATAATCCTCCAAGAGCAAAGCCAGAATTTCGGCTTCATCTCCTTCAGGGCTTCCAATTGCAGCATCAAAAAGAACTTCGAATCTTTTTAAAGTACTATTATAATCTGCTTCTGTTTTTATTAAACCTGCTTTCATTGCTGTTTGTTTTTATTAAATGCTATTTGCATCGATTTTGTTGTATTGCGAATGTGTTCCTATAAATCGGATAAAAATCCATTGTCTCTCGAAATTAAATTTAGCGATCAGTCGGTGCGAATTACCACAAATATTAAAAACAATTCTGCTGTCTTTTAAAATACTGGCATTAACAAAACTCAATTTAACTTCATTTGGATTTTTCCAATCAGCCTGTATTGTTGTATCAAACCAGGTTTTCAAATACTGTTCTGTTTCCGGATACACCTTCCAATAGGCTCTCAAAGTTCCCTTTACAAATATCCGTTTCATCTGTATTTAGTCCGTTTTAGTTAAAAATAGGTGTCTAATTATAAGAAAAAGCACTCGAGGTAGCGGTCGAATTTATTGATTCCGAGCTAATTCACAAACAAAGATATACAATAATTCGCAATTTGGGAACTTTATAGACGGCCTTTTGAAAAGACGATAGTCGATAGTCGATAGTCGTAAGTCAAAAGTCCAAAGTCGAAAGGCAATCAAGAAATAGACCCCTTGGTTTACCGTCACGCAGCTGCTAAACCCTATACTCTAAACGGCTAACCAATTTTCTCAAGATCGAAAGAGAAAAACGGTAATCAAGAAACAGACGCCTCGGTTTTCCGTCACGCAGCTCTTTCCGCCCTTTGACTATGAGGGCCGAGCGTTAAGAAACAGTCCGGTGGACTGTTTTAGCGATGGAGCCAGGCGGCGCGCAGGCAAAAGGACATGAATAAAGACATAAACCCACAAAGTCGAAGCATAAATTTGAAAA
>CANEZU010000104.1 GCA_947444255.1 Flavobacteriaceae bacterium
ATTACGATACTATTTCAGTAACTTGTCCAGCACCTACTGTTCTACCACCTTCACGGATAGCGAAACGTAAACCAACGCTCATTGCAATTGGGCTTAACAAAGCAACATTAATAGTTAAGTTGTCTCCTGGCATAACCATCTCAACACCTTCTGGTAATGTGATAACTCCTGTTACATCAGTTGTACGTACGTAAAACTGTGGACGGTAGTTATTATGGAATGGCGTATGACGACCACCTTCTTCTTTTTTCAAAATATAAACCTCAGCTTTGAATACAGCGTGTGGTTTTACAGAACCTGGCTTAATAATAACCATTCCTCTTTTGATATCTTCTTTAGCAATACCTCTCAACAACAAACCTACGTTGTCTCCAGCTTCACCTCTATCAAGGATTTTACGGAACATCTCAACTCCTGTAATTGTAGAAGTTAATTTTTCAGCTCCCATACCAATGATCTCAACTGCATCTCCTGTATTTGCAATACCAGTTTCGATACGACCTGTAGCAACAGTTCCACGTCCTGTAATTGTAAATGAATCCTCAACTGGCATCAAAAATGGCTTTTCAATATCACGTTTTGGCAATTCAATCCAGTTATCAACAGCATCCATCAATTCAAGAATTTTAGGAACCCATTTTGGATCATTATTCAAACCTCCTAAAGCCGAACCTTGAATCACAGGACTGTTTTCTCCATCATAGTCATAGAAAGACAATAAGTCTCTAATTTCCATTTCAACAAGCTCTAACAATTCTTCATCATCAACCATATCCACTTTGTTCATGAATACAACCAATCTAGGAATACCAACTTGACGACCTAATAAGATGTGCTCACGTGTTTGTGGCATTGGTCCATCAGTAGCAGCTACAACAATAATAGCACCATCCATTTGAGCAGCACCGGTAACCATGTTTTTTACGTAATCCGCGTGACCAGGACAGTCAACGTGAGCGTAATGACGGGTAGCTGTTGCATACTCTACGTGAGATGTATTAATGGTAATACCTCTTTCTTTTTCTTCTGGAGCGTTATCAATTTGATCAAATGATTTTACTTCGCAGAAACCTGCTGCTGCCAATACAGTTGTAATCGCCGCAGTTAATGTTGTTTTTCCGTGATCTACGTGTCCAATTGTACCTATGTTTAAGTGCGGTTTGGAACGGTCAAAATTCTCCTTTGCCATTTTACTTAATTTTTATTAGTTTTATATTAGTG
The DNA here is from genome assembly GCA_947444255.1 of Flavobacteriaceae bacterium. Taxonomy (GTDB): domain Bacteria; phylum Bacteroidota; class Bacteroidia; order Flavobacteriales; family Flavobacteriaceae; genus Flavobacterium. Next base: position 1,222 of record CANEZU010000104.1, read on the forward strand.
TTCAAATTTATTCTTTATTGAGCCAACGTCGGGAATTGAACCCGAGACCTCTTCCTTACCAAGGAAGCACTCTACCCCTGAGCTACGCCGGCAGAGTAATCTTATTTTAATTACGATCTGACATTCCTATTTAATAATAATGTCAAATTTTATTCCGTGGGGAGAGCAGGATTCGAACCTGCGAAGTTCACACAGCAGATTTACAGTCTGCCCTCGTTGGCCGCTTGAGTATCTCCCCTTACTTTTTTTATCATCAAACCCTTACAGTTTTGAGCCGGCGGAGGGACTCGAACCCACGACCTGCTGATTACAAATCAGCTGCTCTAGCCAACTGAGCTACGCTGGCGAATCAATAAAAAAAGTCCGCTATTTCTAACGGACTGCAAATGTATATCTTTTTGTTTTTTAATCAAAACATTTTTATAAAAAAATTCAGATTAAATATGCGCATTAATTTTTTCTTTTCTTTTTACCAACAATCGCTCTAATGATTCTGCAGTCAACTCAACAGCTTCCTCAAATGTTTTGCATTGTTTTTTTACCATAAGATCATCTCCGGGAACATGAATTTTAATCTCTACAATTTTATTTTCCTTATCACTCGTTTTCTCAACCTTCAAAAAAACATCTGAAGATACAATCTTGTCATAATATTTTTCCAACCTGTCCATTCTTTCCTGAATAAAACCAACGAGTTTACTGTCAACTGCAAAGTTGACCGCTTGAACATTTACCTTCATAATCAATTTATTTTATGGTTATACATTATTGAATTATTTTTTATTCCTGGGATGGGCGTTTACATATACTTTTTTTAACTCCGACAAACTACTGTGCGTATAAACCTGGGTTGACGCAAGACTGGAATGACCCAACAACTCTTTAACTGAATTTAAGTCCGCCCCCTGATTTAGCAAATGAGTCGCAAAGCTATGCCTCAATATATGTGGACTCTTTTTGACCTTCTCAGAGACTCCACTAAAGTACTTATTTATTAATCGATATACAAGAGTTTCATTTAATTTATCCCCCTTTTTAGTCAGTAATAAATAATCTACATCCGATATCTTTTGTAGCTTATCTCTTTCAATAAGATAGCGCTTTATTTCGCTTAACAAAACAGGCAAAAGCGGAATCACTCTTTCTTTATTTCTTTTTCCTAAAACTTTAATCGTACAATCCACCATATTAATATTATAGACCTTCATACTGATTAACTCTGCTCTTCTGATTCCTGTAGAATAAAATAAATCGATAATTAATTTATCCCTAATACCACGAAAATCTTCTCCATAATTAATAGGTTGAAGTACACGATCTAATTCCTTTTCAGAAAACGGGATTTCGAGTTTCTTGGCAGTCTTTAGCGCTTTGTGTTTCAAAAGTGGACTGGCTTCGATTTGTTTGATCTTAAGTAAAAATCTAAAAAAAGATTTCAAGGACGAAATCTTTCTATTAACAGAGGTGTTTGATAGTCCGGAATCTACTAAGGAAACAATCCAGGAACGAATTTGACTGTAATTCACTTCCAAAAGCGAATCCTGTTCAAACTGCTCTTTTATGAAATTATGAAAAAAATCCAAATCAGTAGTATAAGCAAGAACCGTATGAAGAGAATATTTTTTCTCCAATTCTAGATAATTGCGGAATGCTTCTTTATTTTCGTCCATAAAAAAAACCGTTAGTATCAAAGGTATTAAACTTTAATGACTAACGGTTGTATCTCGAAAAATTATTATCTAATTTTCTAAATTGTCTTTCATGTTCTGAATGTAAGCCGCTTTTTGGATTTTCATTCTATTTGAAACAGAAGGTTTAATAAAAGCAGTACGTGCTCTTAACTGACGAACAGTTCCTGTTTTATCAAATTTTCTTTTATAGCGCTTTAATGCTCTATCGATATTTTCTCCGTCTTTAATTGGTATAATTAACATAATATTGACACCCCCTCTCGTTAAGTTTGCAAAAGTATATTTTTATTTTGAATAATGAAATATAAAATTTGAATTATTTTAAAATGATTTCTAATGAACCGCTTTTTAAAAAGTACTAAAACCTAATCTTTTAATAAATTTCTGGAAATAACCACTTTCTGAATTTCTGTAGTACCTTCTCCTATAGTACATAGTTTTGAATCTCTGTAAAATTTCTCCACTGGATAATCCTTGGTATAACCATAACCCCCATGAATTTGAATTGCCTCATTTGCCACTTTTACACAAACCTCCGAAGCATACATCTTAGCCATAGCACCCAATGTAGTCACCGGTCGGTCTTCCTGTTTCAAGAAGGCCGCCTTGTGCAACAACAATTCCGAGGCTTCAATCTCTGTAGCCATATCGGCCAACTTAAACGAAATACCCTGAAAACTACTAATAGGTTTTCCAAATTGATACCGCTCTTTCGAATATTTTAAGGCGGCTTCATAAGCTCCTTTTGATATCCCTAAAGACAATGCACCAATAGAAATTCGCCCACCGTCTAATATTTTCATGGCCTGAATAAAACCCTGCCCAACAGCTCCCAATCGATTGGCATCTGAAATTCTACAATTATCAAAAATCAATTCCGCCGTTTCCGATGCACGCATTCCCAATTTATTTTCCTTTTTACCAGAAGTAAAACCGGCCATGCCTTTTTCAAAAACAAATGCAGTCATACCTTTGCTATCGCCCTTTTCGCCAGTTCTAACTATAACAACAGCAATATCACCAGATATAGCATGTGTAATAAAATTTTTAGAACCGTTAACAATCCAAAAATCACCGTCTTTTACAGCAGTGGTATTCATTCCTCCTGCATCAGAACCCGTATTGTGCTCCGTTAAACCCCAAGCACCAATATGTTCAGCGGTCGCTAATTTGGGAATCCATTTTTTCTTTTGTTCCTCACTTCCAAAAGTCAGAATATGATTGGTACATAAAGAATTATGTGCCGCAACAGACAAACCAATTGAAGGATCTACCTTAGATATTTCTTCCACTATAGTAATGTATTCATGATATCCTAAACCCGAGCCTCCTAATTCTTCTGGAACCAAAACACCCATAAAACCCATCTCTCCTAATTTCTTAAATAAAGCAACTGGGAAAATTTGAGCTTCATCCCATTCCATAATATATGGTCGGATATTCTTTTCTGCAAAATCACGAATAGATTGAGCAATCATTGCCTGCGTATCGTTTGAGTCAAAGTTCATTTTAGCACCTATTTTTTTAGAATTCCAAATATAAGACTATTACTTCCACTTTATCAATAGGAAATCCCTTAATTTTTGTTAAATCCTCAGCGTTCACAATTTTACCGTTCATACTTCTGTACGTAACAATTGATTTTGCCAAAGCATATTTAAAATAAGGAAATTGCATCAATTCTTTAATCGTAGAATTATTTATATTAATTTTTTTTAATACTGGAATCTGAGAGATTTTAAATTGTTCTCCAAGCTTTTCAAGGACTTCCGGCGATAAACCCCAGATATCATCGAGCTGATTCATACTTACGAAACCTCCTAATTTTTCTTTCTCTTTTAAAATTCGATCCGACAAACCTTCCCCTATTCCATACACTCTTATTAAATCCTCTTTTGTAGCAGTATTGAGTTCCAGCACAACTTTCTTTTCTTTCGTCGGAAAATTGGTTTTCGCATACACTTTTAGAGCTTTTTTGTTTAACACCCAATCTGGAAATTTAAAATGGGGAGCCAATTCTGCAAGCAAAGAATCCGAAACCTGAGTTACATCCTGAAATTCGCCAGCTGAATTTACGTATTTATTTAATTTCCTAAAAGCAAAAAGCCGATCTAGCTCCGCAACCGACATTCCTAACCTATAGCCTTTATAATCCGTTATGAAGTTTGGATTATAAGCATAAATCTTGGGTGCATAATTTCGTTTTTCCTTTTGGAGAGAATCAATTTGCGTTTGTAACGATAGCCATTCTTGCTCTTCCTTACTTTCCGGAAGAACAGAATTAACCTCAATAAAAAAATAGAGGAGCTGAAAAAAAATAATAAAAAACAATAATAATCCTATTCCGTTCCTTTGTGCCGATGTAAATTGAAAATACGATTTAAATGGGGCACTTTTCATAATTATATAAAATTATAGATCAAATACGGAACTTCGTTTTGCCCGAATTAAATCTTTCAATCGCATCCAAAAAGCCAATGTTAAATAAACACCAAACCAAAGCCCTGCCGTTACAAAAGAAATATAAATAAAAAACAGTCGCACACTATTGGCTCGCATCCCCAAGCTATCCGCTAAACGAGAAGAAACATGAAAACCGTATTTTTCAAAAAAATATTTAAGCCGGATAACAAATGTCATAATTCAAATTAAAAATAAAATATAAAGGTACACATTTAATTAAAAAAACTCAACTTTTAAGCAAGCTTACCCCAATAGCACAGTCTAAGCATCGGCCTTTATTACAATATTCATTTTTTAACTGCAACAAAGATTGGCTTTCAAAAGCATTGCGAGCTTTAATTCCAAAAGAATTAAACTTCCCAATAATACTATTGCTTTCAGGAGCTACTTGAAGTAAAAGTGCAATTAAATTTTCAGATATGGCTTTGCCTTGACTGCGAGCATAGGCAAATTGTATAGGAATAATGGTATTGATGATAATCAAATCGATAAAAGATTTGGAAAGAACTTTTTGTTTCCTTGGACTTTCCTTATCAAACTGATAATGGGTTTGCCAATATTCAGAAACAGCAATCTTGAATAATTCGTAAATTACAGCTACAGAATCAGCAGCGATTACCTTCGAGAATAACTGCTTTTGGCTGTGATATAAATTAGCCAATTGTGACAATCGAATAGTTGGAAAATTATCCGGGCGATGTTTGAAAAATTGAACCGGCTCCAAAAAAGTGGACTCTAATTGGTATTTGTTTAGTAGATAATTTGATTTTTCCTTCAAATTAGCATAATAAGAGTCTTCTTTTTCGTTCATCAACAAACCGGCTTTCGCAAATAAGAGCGCTTCTATATTTTCAATTTCAAAACTTTCTTTTCTAATTGTCGAAAAAGGAATACTTTCGGCAATATTCATAAACAAAATTCCATTGGTATTTAGTCCGAAATTTTTAGCCAATAGAACAAATAAAACGGCTTCCCAATCCCGATTTGTTTCAACTAAAACCGTTTCAATTTGATTGGATTTCCGCTCTAATCGCTCAAAAAAAACGCGTTCCAACCAATTATTTAAACTAAAAGCACCAATAGATTCCAATTGCTTTTCACAATAGATCCAGGATTTTGGAAACATCAAAGATTGATACTGCTCCAAAGTCGCTTTTCGAACGTAATTTTTTAATTCTAATACCGGGATTTCGGTATTGTTATTTCTGAATATTTCCGTGTCATGCTCCCAAACTACATGAAGAATTACACTCTCATAAGCCGAATCTCGTTCGTGATGATGCACATACCAATCCGAAGATTTGATATGGATCTCTACGTTTCCTGCCCATTTCTGATTGTCAATACTAATCTGTGCATTAAAAAAATCAGGCCCTGCCATTTGAAGATATTGACCAACATTGGTTATCCGGAGGGTTTCTCCAGTATAGGTTTTCAAATCACTGCTCTCAAATTTTTTGAATTTCCAGAGATAATGCAGAAAATCTTCTTTCATCTTTCCAATTTTAGTTGCTTGAAGCAAGCTTTGCCTAAGGTACAACTAAAAATTATTCGTAGATATTAATTCCCTCAAAATCAATGATTAAACTTACTTTAATAAATATAATTTTGCACAGGCTCTAGCATCCGATAAAGCTTCGTGATGCTTAAGTTCAATGTTGTTTTGATCGCTACAATACTTTAAATTAGCAGGTTTGTAGCCTTTTGCACGATAAATTTTACAAGTGCATTCCCAACGATCGGCTATCTCGAGATCCTCATAATAAAGCCCATAAAGCTTCATGGTTTTTGCTAAGACATTTCTGTCAAATTGTTCGTTGTGAGCCACAATTGTTCGTCCTTGCAATCGCTTTTGGATTTCAGGAAACACACCGTCAAAGGTTTTCGCATTTAAAGTCTCAGCAGGTTTTATCCCGTGAACCATAATATTTTGATACCAATATTCATTCTCCGGCGGCTGTATTAAGGTATAATATTCTTCCGTGATAACTGAATTATTCACCGTTACAATTCCCACAGCACAAGCGCTATGATGAAATCCAGTTGCAGTTTCAAAATCGATTGCAGTAAAAGTCATTTAAATAGGGTCTTAAATTATGCTGTTTATTTTATGGATCCTATAATATCAAATTTGGTGATAATATGGTGTTTCCCATTTCCTAAATCAACTAATACAGCAGCGTTTTCTCTGCTGAATAGTTTAGAAACTTCTTCTATTGAGGCTCCTAATTTTACAATCGGATAGGGCTTACTCATCACCTCTTTTATTGGCTTATCAGCCACGTCCTTATCCGAAACAAACGCTTGAAATAAATCAGACTCATCCACTGAACCTACAAAGCCACTGATGTCAATCACCGGAATTTGCGATATTTTATACTTCCTCATCCGCTCAATAGCATGCGAAACTAATTCTTCGGTTCGCACAATTACTAAAGATTTATGCATATGATCTTTAATGATATCACCCGCTTTGGTAATTTCTTCATCCAGAAAACCTCTTTCTCGCATCCATTCATCATTAAACATTTTACCAATATAGCGACTGCCAGAATCGTGAAATAAAACCACCACAACATCATCTGCAGTAAAATGTTCCTTCAGTTGCAACAGCCCTTTCACTGCTGCTCCAGCGGAGTTACCTACAAAAATCCCCTCTTCTAAGGCGATTTTACGGGTGTAAACAGCAGCATCTTTATCAGTAACTTTCGTAAATCCGTCTATCAAAGAAAAGTCTACATTCTTAGGAAGTATATCTTCACCAATGCCTTCTGTGATATAAGAATAAATTTCATTTTCATCAAAAATACCGGTTTCGTGGTATTTTTTAAAAACAGATCCATAGGTGTCGATTCCCCAAATTTTGATCTTTGGGTTTCGTTCTTTTAAATATTTCGCAACCCCCGAAATGGTTCCACCCGTTCCTACTCCTACAATAAAATGAGTAATCTTACCATCGGTTTGCTCCCAAATTTCAGGACCCGTTTGCTCATAATGCGCAATCGCATTAGAAGGATTGTCATATTGATTGACATA
>CANEZU010000105.1 GCA_947444255.1 Flavobacteriaceae bacterium
CGAAAAATGAAGTCTATTGATTAAAGAGATTTTTGAATAGTAATATCTAAAATTCAAAACATGAAAGGTTCATTAAAACTTGGGAATATTGCTGGTATTGGAATTTATATTCATTGGACTTTTACGCTACTTATTGTATTTATTATTTTTATAAACTTAAAATCCGGTCAAACTCCAATGCAAATTGTTTGGTCGGTTTTATTTATTCTGTGCATTTTTATTACTGTTTTCCTCCATGAATTAGGACATGCATTGGCTGCAAAAAAATATGATATTAAAACTAGAGACATTACTCTTTTACCTATTGGCGGTCTTGCGCGCTTAGAACGAATTCCAGAAAAACCCAAAGAGGAACTAGTCGTAGCGCTAGCCGGTCCACTTGTTAATATTAGTTTAGCCATTTTGACGGGTATTTTTATAACTGTGCCAGAAAACAGAGACGTTTTAGTAAATGAACTAAAACAAGGCATAAATGCAAATACGTTTTTTCTAAATTTCTTTATGATTAATCTTTGGCTGGCCTTATTCAATTTAATTCCTGCTTTCCCTATGGATGGCGGTAGAGTTTTACGTGCGCTGCTTTCTTTTAAACTTCAAAGACATCTTGCTACTAAAATTGCAGCCAGAATTGGACAGCTGCTAGCACTAGGTTTTATCATTTTAGGGTTTTTCGTGAATCCCTTTTTGATCTTTATAGGCATCTTTATAATAATTGGAGCTCAAATCGAAAATGAATACACCCAATCCAAACATTTCCTAAAAGGATTTGCTGTAAGAGATATTATAATGAAAGAGTTTCAGACAATAGAATCAGCGGAAAAACTACAAAAAGCAGTTTATTTATTATTAAACAGTCAAAACAAATATTTTTTAATTACTCAAAAAGGGGAACCTGTTGGAACACTGAATAGAGATCAAATTATCGAAGGCCTTTCTGAAAAAGGAGAACAAGAACCAGTAGCTAGTTTTATGAATTCCAATCTAATTTACCTTCATGTAGATTCCCTATTAGAAAATGTTTTCGAACTCATATATACCCATAAAACAGAGCTGATTTTAGTTACCGAAAATGACAAAATAATTGGTACCTTGGATACCGAAAATCTTTTGGAATTTATTTTAATCCAAGAGGTTAAATCGCGAAAAACCTATGTTGAAGAAGGAAGGTACAATACTTAAAAATAAGAAAATTGAACTCGTTCATAGCGGTTTCGATTATTTTTATCGATTAGAACAAATCATAAAAAATGCAAAAACGGAAATTCATCTTCAAATGTATATTTTTGAAGATGATACCACCGGAAACAGAATTATAAACAGACTTATTGAAGCTGCAGATCGCAATGTAAAAATATACCTTCTTTTGGATGGTTTTGGTTCTTATTCCCTAAGTTCGGAAAGTGTTTTAAGAATGAAATTAAGCGGAATTCAATTGCGTTTTTTTTCACCATTATTATCAGCAAATTCATTTTATATCGGTCGAAGAATGCATCACAAAGTAATCGTTGCCGATTCTAGAATAGCCTTAATTGGGGGTATCAATATTGCTGATAAATACAAGGGTTCCGATAAAAATATGGCCTGGTTGGATTATGCGGTCCAGGTAAATGATGTGAATATCGCTGAACCTTTAAGAGTGCTTTGTCAAGATATTTATCAAAAAAAGCAAAGAAGCAGACGTAAAAAAATAGCAGCTGCTTTCTATAATCATGAAAAATTACAAATTAATATACTTCAAAATGATTGGTTGAAAAGAAAAAATGAAATTAGTGACGGCTATATTAAAGCCATTCGAGAAGCCAAGGAAGAGATTATTATTGTAGGTAGTTATTTTCTACCGGGTCGTAAATTGTCTGCTGCACTAAAAAAAGCAGCTCGAAAAAAAATTAGAATAAAATTAATTTTATCCGGCTTATCCGATATTAACTTAGCTAGGAATGCTACATGCCATTTTTATTCTAAACTACTTGCCTTTAATATGGAATTATACGAATGGGACAAATCCATTTTACATGGTAAAGCAGCCGTTGTTGATCACAAATGGACTACAATTGGCTCATTCAATCTAAATAACCTAAGTTCTTTTGCCAGCATAGAAATGAATGTGGCTATTCATTCTGAATCATTTGCGCAGGATTTCCAAAAACACCTTCAAACCATTATAATTCAATGCCAAAGAATAACACCAGAATCCTTAAAATTAAAAGATAACTTATACTCTAAAATCATTAATTGGACTTCCTATTGGATATCCCGAATACTTTTAATTTTTGTAACTTATTTACCTTACAAACGTTTTTTAAAATAAGTACATTATTTTATTACCAATAACTTAAATGCTAAAATAAAGAGTACATTAGTAGTTCTAAAAAACAAAAAAATGAAAGTAAAATTAATAAAGATCTTAGCCTTAATTGTAATTCTCTTTACTGTTTCAAGTTTTAAAAATACGAAAACAGATTATAAATCCGGCACGAGAATTTCTGCAGAAAAACGAGAATTTTATCAACTTAAAACTTATATTTTCAAAACAGAAAAACAAGTTGAAACAACTGATAAATATCTAAAGGAAGCCTATTTACCTGCACTTAAAAAATTAGGATTTAAAAATATTGGCGTTTTTAAACCGAGACTCACAGCTACTGATACTATCCGCAAAATTATTGTTTTAATTCCTTTTCCTTCAATGAATCAATTTCTTGATATTGATGCCAAACTCGCAAAAGACAAAATTTATTTGACTGCCGGTCAGGATTATTTAAATTCCAGCTTTGATAATATACCGTACTTACGAATCGAATCTGTTATATTGAAAGCCTTTACGGATATGCCTGTGATGAAAGCATCTGCACTTGAAGGTCCAAGAGCCAATCGAGTTTATGAATTGCGCAGTTATGAATCTCCAACTGAAGCTTATTTTAACAACAAACTTCATATGTTTAACGCTGGTGGAGAAATTAAACTCTTTGAGCGATTAAATTTTAATGCCGTCTTATATGGCGAAGTGATTTCTGGAGCCAAAATGCCAAATTTAATGTATATAACAACTTTCTCAGATCAGGCAAGTCGAGATGAACACTGGAAAGAATTTGTTGATTCTCCCGAATGGAAAGACATGTCGACTATGCCTAAATATCAAAAAAACGTATCTCACTCCGATATTACTTTTTTATATCCTACAGAATATTCTGATTATTGATTAAATTATATTTTTGAGATTTATTTAAAATTTAGTTTGTTGGGCTTTTGTTAATCTATTACAATAAAGGTTTTCAAAAGTCTAACTTGCGAAGATGAACTCAAATATAAAACGCCCACGAATTCTAATTACTGGCGCTACTGGCCAAATTGGTGGTAAAACCATTGATCATCTCCTTAAAAACAAGGAAATACAAATCATAGCCGCAGTTCGATCTGCCGAAAAAGCAAAGGCTTTTAACGAAAAAGGAATAGAAACAGTGATTTTTGATTTTGATATCGAATCCACTCATGCAACTGCCCTCGAAGGTATTGACCGTGTTTTGATTGTAACAGGATATACTGTGGACATGCTACGTCAAAGTAAGTCTTTTATCGACAATGCAAAAAAAGAAAACGTAAAACATATCGTTCATTTGGGTGCTTGTGGAAGAGATGACACCACAGTAGCGCATTGGGCATGGCATCAATTAGTTGAAAGGTATATTGAATGGTCAGGTTTTTCATTTACACACCTAAGACCCGAAACCTACATGCAAAATCTTCTAAGCTATGGAGGTACAAAAGTCATAAATAACGGAATAATTACGCAATATGTAAAAGGGGCCAGAAAAAGCTGGGTCAGTGTTGATGACGTTGCTCTAGTCGCTTCAATTTCTCTATCAGAACCTGAAATTCATTCTGGAAAAACATACCGAATGGGCTATGATGCAAAATCCTATTACGAAATTGCAGAACTTATGACCACAATTATTGAAAAACCTTTTCATTATATACCTCAATCTCCAGAAGTTTTTCTCAAAGCAATGATTGATTCCGGTGCTGAAATGGCCTATATGAGCTGTGTTTCTAACCATTTTAAAAGATATGCCGATGGAACTATTCCAGGTGCAGATGATGTCTTTGACAATTTTCATCAAATCACAGGAAAACAAGCAGCCACTTGGGAAAGTTTCATAAAAGAATACCGTTCAAATTTCGAGTACTAATTTCAAATTAATTAACCACTAAACTGAGAAAGTAATCAAAATTTCCGTCACTTTTTAGACTTGAGTGGTGTACATTTTAATTCTAAATCCTTGGGATAACCAAGTATAAAAAACACAAAATCTATTACTAATTATACCATATAAAGCTAGCTTTATTTTAAAATATTAATTAAAATTACTTCACGGGATATTCTTTTTGAATATCCCTTTTTGTTGGAATTAAAACTCGAATACAGCCCTTGTAAACGCAATCCTACAGCAATATTTTAAGCAACAAAAGTGTTAAATATCAGCATATTAATTGTATATTTGAGTAGCCATTTCGTTAAAAATTAATTCGTTTTTCTATGAATACTATTTTTAAAATACAAGAAATATTTAAAGCTTTTTTAATCGAAATTGGCGAACTCTCCTATTTTGGAAATCGGTTTTTTATAGAAACTTTTAAACGCCCTTTTGAATTTAAAGAATTTCTACGCCAATGTTTTAATATGGGAAATCGATCCCTTCTTCTCGTTGCAGTTACTGGCTTTATTATTGGTTTAGTTTTTACTTTACAATCAAGACCAACCTTACAGGAATTTGGTGCTGTATCCTGGATGCCGTCCATGGTTAGTATTTCGATTATACGTGAAATTGGACCAATCATCACCGCTTTAATTTGTGCAGGTCGAATTGGTTCTGGTATAGGAGCCGAACTTGGATCGATGCGAGTTACCGAACAAATTGATGCCATGGAAGTTTCGGGTACAAATCCCTTTAAATACCTTGTTGTAACCCGAATTATGGCAACTACACTTATGCTCCCTATACTTGTTTTTTTTGGAGATGCTATCGCAATTTACGGTTCTGCAATGGTCGAAAACATTAAGGGAAATGTATCCTTCCTACAATATTTTAATCAGGTTTTTAATAGTTTAGAATTTAGTGATTTGATCCCAACCACATTTAAAACTTTTTTCTTTGGATTTGCAATTGGACTTGTAGGTTGTTTTAAAGGTTATAATTGTAAAACCGGTACCGCTGGTGTTGGATTAGCGGCTAATTCGGCAGTAGTTTTTACTTCTATGCTTTTATTTATAATTGACTTTATCGCTGTTTTTGTAACTAATATATTTTACGATTAATCAGATGGAACCTACTACTGTTGAACAAGAACATGTTATTGAAATCAAAGATTTAAAAAAAAGCTATGGGAATAATCATGTATTGGATGGTTTTAATATGTATTTGAATGAAGGGGAGAACTTGGTTATTATGGGTAAATCTGGATCGGGAAAATCAGTTATGATAAAATGCTTAATCGGATTAGAGCAACCAGATAGCGGAATTATAATTGTGATGGGGAAAAATATACGCGAGTTAAATCACGAAAAACTAGATGAATTAAGAACCGAAATCGGCTTTCTTTTTCAGGGAAGCGCTCTTTATGACTCGATGTCTGTTCGAGAAAATTTAGAATTTCCTTTGAGAAGACACACTAAAAAATTCGGAGTATTAAAAGACACCACTCCGTTAGTGATGGAGGCTTTAGAAAATGTAGGTTTGGCACATGCCGTAAATTTAATGCCAAGTGAACTTTCTGGCGGAATGAAACGTAGAATTGCACTTGCACGAACTCTAATCCTTCAACCTAAAATAATCTTATATGATGAGCCTACTACCGGATTAGATCCAATAACATCTAAAGAAATATTATTACTTATGATGACAATTCAAAAAAAATACAATACCTCATCTATAATTATTACTCACGATGTTGATTGCGCTAGAGTGATTTCGAACAGAATGATATTATTAGTTGATGGAATTAATTATGCTGAAGGTACATTCGAAGAACTCTCTTCTTCTGATGATCCAAAAGTTCAAGCTTTCTTTAAATAAAAATAAAAATGGAAAAATCAACCTCTCAAAAAATACGCCTTGGTTTTTTTGTAATAATCGGATTAGTACTGTTCGTTCTTGCTATTTATTTCATTGGGGAAAAGCAAAAAATGTTTGGAGGCACTAATAATTTAAAAGCCGAATTTAATAATGTAAATGGTTTACAGTTGGGAAACAATGTGAGATTTTCCGGAATTAATGTTGGAACAGTTCGGAGCATTGATATGATAAACGACACCCTAATTCGAGTGGATATGAATATTGAAAAAACTATTTTTCCTTACATAAAAAAAGATTCAAAAGCTTCCATCAGTTCTGACGGTTTAGTAGGAAATATGATTATAAATATTATTCCGGGAACTTATACACGACCCGCAGTTCAATCTGGTGATGTTCTAAAATCGGTTAATCGAATTCGAACAGATGATGTTCTAAAAACATTTAGTACTACCAACGATAATTTAGCTCAATTATCCGTGAATTTATTAAAAGTTACGAAACAAATTTCCGAAGGTAAAGGAACTGTCGGGGTTTTAATTAATGATACTATTATGGCAAATGATTTAAAAAAAACAATCCATTATTTAAAATTGACAGGAAAAGGAGCTTCCGAAACGATAGCTGATTTGAATTACATTTTAGTATCATTAAACAAAAAAGATAATGTTTTAGGACTTGTAAAAGATACAATTGTAGCTAATAAAATACGAAAAATTATTGGTACTTTAGATCAATCAACTACTAAAATAGATCAGGTTCTTCAAAATTTGAACACAACAATATCTAATGTAAAAGGAGGAAAAGGAGTTCTAAACTATCTTTCAAATGATCCTAAATTAGTACAAAAAATAGATTCTACAATGACTAATATTAATGAGGCAAGCTACAAACTTAACGAAAATCTAGAAGCCTTAAAACACAATTTTCTACTAAGAGGTTATTTTAAAAATCTAGAAAAACAAAATAAAAAATTGAATAATAAGGCTGAACACTAACACACGAAATCATGGTAAAAATAGAAAAGCTAGGGATACTTCTTAGTCCCACCGAAAATGAATTTGAAAATAATGGGGTTTTTAATCCTGGTATTTATCAGGATGGAAACCTACTACATATCTTATATAGAGCAGTACAAGAGGGGAATTTTTCTACAATTGGCTATGCTAAATGCGAAGGACCTCTTAAAATTGTAGAACGTTGGGATAAACCACTATTAAGCCGGGAATTTGAATATGAAAAACATGGTGTTGAAGATCCTCGAATTGTTAAAATTGAAGATACTTTTTACATAACTTATACTGCTTATGACGGAATAAACGCCATGGGTGCATTAGCAACTACAAAAGATTTTATTCATTTTAAAAAACATGGAGTAATTACACCTCCCGTAAATTATCAGGAATATGAAGAATTGGTAACAAGTAACGGTAGTAAGAATCTTAACCCAAAATACCATCATTATTATAATTTATTCGCCCAAATTGGCTTGGTAGAGGATGAATTTAGACTGCTCAGAGATAAAGATATAGTTTTGTTTCCAAGAAAAATAAAAGGGAAATTTGTAATGTTACATCGCATTTGGCCGGGAATTCAAATTGTAGAATTTGACGATTGGAAAGAGTTAACAAAGGACTTCTGGAAAGATTATCTTCGAAAATTAGTCGAATATATTGTTCTGGATCCCAAAGATATATTTGAAGTCAATTATATTGGAGCTGGGGGACCTCCCATCGAAACAGAACATGGCTGGCTTCTCATTTATCATGGTGTTCAAGAAACTACTACAGGTAAAATATACCATGCTAAAGCGGCTTTATTACAATTAGACAATCCAAAAATTGAAATAGCACGATTGCCCTATCCCCTATTTTCTCCAACTAAATTATGGGAAATTGAAGGTGAAGTTAGAAATATTGTTTTTCCAACAGGTCACTCCCAATTTGGAAATGATCTTTACATCTATTATGGAGTAGCTGACAAGCACATTGCTGTTGCTAAATTAGATATCAATGAAATTCTACAGGAATTAAAAAAACAACCTTAAAATAGATGTTTTTATTTGGAAGAAAAATCTGCAAAAAAGCAGATTTTTTTTATACTGTTTTTAAAGCATCTATTAATAAATCGATATCTTCTTTGGTATTATAATGGCTAAGAGAAATGCGTAAACTTGGTTTTTTTAGATCTTCATCAGAAA
>CANEZU010000106.1 GCA_947444255.1 Flavobacteriaceae bacterium
AATGGTGGTTCTGATCATCAAATTGCTCCTTCAAAATTAGTAAACATTCATACTAAGAAAGGAATTGTAAAAGGTTTATTTGGATGGCCTGCCATTCATACACGAAACAGAGATAAAGAAGAAAATCCAAAAATAAGCAATCTATTTATTGACATAGGCTGCGAAACCAAAGAACAGGTAGATCAAATGGGCGTACATGTAGGATGCGTAATCACTTATCCTGATGAATTTCATATTATGAATGAAAATAAATTTGTTTGTCGTGCTATTGATAATCGAATGGGCGGATTTATGATTGCCGAAGTAGCGCGTTTGTTGCATGAAAACAACATTAAACTTCCTTTCGGATTGTACATAACCAATTCTGTTCAGGAAGAAGTTGGACTTCGTGGTGCCGAAATGATTACCAAAACCATCAAACCTAATGTTGCCATTGTGACCGATGTTTGTCACGACACCTCTACTCCTATGATTGATGTGAAAATTGAAGGCGATACTAAAATTGGAAAAGGACCCGTAATTACTTATGCTCCTGCTGTACAAAATAATCTTAGAGAATTAATTCTGAAAACAGCCGAAGATAACAAAATTCCATTTCAACGTCTGGCATCTTCCAGAGTTACAGGGACCGATACTGATGCTTTTGCCTACAGCAATGGTGGTGTTGCCTCTGCATTAATATCTTTGCCTTTACGATATATGCATACTACCGTTGAAATGGTTCACAGAGATGATGTTGAAAATGTAATCAAATTGATTTACGAGACTTTGTTGAAAATTGAAAATAACGAATCTTTTTCCTATTTTAAATAGAATGAGATTAATTTAAATATGAGTTATCCGATAATTATTTTTAATTTTATGATAATTAGCAGTTTAAAAATAAAAAACGAGCTATTACTAGCTCGTTTTTACTCTTCTTATATTTACGGTATGTACTATCTTTTGTCTAAATAAGCCAAAACGTTTTTCTCAATACGCTCATTAATATTTGAAATATCTGCTTTAACGAATTTCTCTCCTAGTATATTTTCATATAATTCGATATATCGCTCTGATACTGTTTCGATATATGTATCCGTCATCTCTGGAATTTGTTGTCCTTCTAAACCTTGGAAGCCATTTTCGATTAACCAACGACGAACAAACTCTTTAGACAATTGTTTTTGTTCTTCACCACTGTTCTGTCTAACTTGATAACCTTCTGAATAAAAATAACGAGAAGAATCAGGCGTATGAATTTCGTCAATCAAAACGATGATTCCTTCTTTTGTTTTTCCAAATTCGTATTTGGTATCTACCAATATCAAACCGCGACTTGCTGCGATTTCAGTTCCTCTTTCGAATAAGGCTCTGGTGTATTTTTCTAAAACTAGATAATCTTCTTCTGTAACTATTCCGTTTGATAAAATGGCATCGCGAGAAATATCAGCATCATGTTCGCCATTATCCGCTTTAGTAGTAGGAGTAATTATTGGTGTTGGAAATTTATCGTTTTCTTTTAATCCTTCTGGCATATTTACTCCACAAATAGTTCTTTTTCCAAGAGTATATTCTCGAGCAGCGTGACCTGAAAGATAACCTCTGATTACCATCTCTACTTTAAAAGGCTCACATAAATGGCCAACAGCAACATTGGGATCTGGAGTTGCGATGAGCCAATTTGGAACAATATCCTGAGTCAATTCCATGAATTTAGTGGCAATCTGATTCAGAATTTGACCTTTGTAAGGAATTCCTTTAGGCAGAACTACATCAAAAGCAGACAACCTATCGGTAGCTACCATTACTAGAAGATCATTATTAATATTATAAACTTCTCTAACCTTACCTCTATAAACTGATTTTTGATTTGGGAAATTAAAGTGAGTGCTCGTAATTGTGTTCATCGTTCTTGTGTTGTTATTTTCTTTTTGCAAATTTAGGATTATTTTAGATATCTAGGTAGAGAATAATCTTAGCCTTTTTGTAACTAAATCTTTAAATCAAAAATCTCTTATTTGAAAACTTGATTTTTTATACATTTTTTAAAATTTCTTTTGAAAGATATTTCGCTACACCATCGTTATCATTGGATAAAATCACCTCAAGATGCGACAAATTATCTTTCAAACTTTGAGGAGCATTGGCCATAATCAAACCTATTCCTGTAGCATTGAGCATCTTTTCATCATTAAAACCATCTCCAAAAGAAATAGTCTGATGAAAGCCTAAATTTTCTAATTCAAGGATTTTCAGAATAGCAACGCTTTTATCAACAGAAATATCCATAAACTCCAGACAGGTTGGCAAACTAAAAGCATGACTAAATTCTTTGTTATGTTTTATAAGAATTTCTTGTCTTAATTCTACTAATTTCTCGTGACTGCTGTGCGTGAAAAACAATTTAATTCCACTGTAATCCATCAAAGTATCAAAATCGACCACTTCTGGAAGATAATTCATTTTGGTTTGAAAACTATTGAGTCGCTCGTTAATTTTATTAGTTTGCCATACGTTTTCTTTAAAAAGAACTACAGTGATTTCAGGATCAATATCCATTGTCAAAACCGATTTTAAAGACTCAGTTTTAATATCAAAAGAAAAAAGAAGTTCCTTTTGAGGTGAATGAATTCGCGCTCCATTTGATGTCACTAAATAAATTGGCACTTCTAAACCTTCAATAATGGGCATTGCATCCAAATGGTGTCGCCCTGTTGCAACAATTAGGAGGTAATTTTGATTGTGTAGTTCCTTAAAAATTTCTTTTGTATAGTCCGAAATTTTATGTGAAGTGTTTAGTAAGGTTCCGTCTAAATCAGTAATTACTACTTTTATTTCTTTTGACATTAATTTAATCTTCTTTATATGATATGCAAATTTATTGATTTTTAAATTAGTCCCAAACTAAAAAACAAGGAGACTTTTACAAATATCTTTTTGTTTATGGCTTATTAAATTTCAATAAATTATTGATTTTATAATTCTATTTTTTATCTAATAAGGTTTCGTTAAATAAATCTAGAATTCGGCCATATTCATCCACCCAAGAATAGGTTTCTTTAAAACCATGAGCCTCCACAGGATAAGAGGCCAAAGTCCAGTTTTTCTTCCCTAATTCAATAAAGCGTTGTGACAAACGAACAATATCTTTATATTCAACATTATTGTCTACCATACCGTGAAGCATCAGTAAATTTCCTTTTAGGTTATTGGCAAAATAAATTGGAGAACTTTTTTTGTAAGCGTCTGGATCAGTTTCTGGAAAATTAAGAATATTGCCAGTATAACCGTGATTGTAATGCGCCCAATCCGTCACTGAACGAATTGCAGCCCCAGATGCAAACTCTTGCGTTGGATTTAATAAGGCCATTAAAGTGATAAAACCACCATAAGAACCGCCATAAAGCCCTACCCTTTTTGCATCGATTCCTTGATTTTTGACTAAATAATTTTTACCGTCTATTTGATCTGATAAATCTTTTCCGCCCATAAAACGATAAATTCCAGTTCTAAAATCACGGCCATAGCCATCACTACCTCTATAATCGATATCTAAAACCGTATAACCCAAATCGGTTAAAAGATTATGAAACATATATTCTCTATGATAACTGCTCCAATAATTATGTGCATTTTGAAGGTATCCAGCACCGTGTACAAATAAAATAGCCGCTTTATTAGATTTGGCTGCCGTTGGTTTGTATAAGCGGGCATTTACCATCACACCATCTTCCGCTTTGAAAGTGATTAATTCCGGAGCTCTCCAAGCATAGTCTTTAAAAGCTGGCGTAGTAGAGAAGGTTATTTGTTTGGAATTGGTATTCTTTTTATTGTCGGCAACATACAATTCCCAAGGTTTATTTTTATAGGAATAGCGAACTAATAAAGTGCTTTCATCGGGTGATAAACTCAGTTCATAAGCTCCGTCATTTATCAATAGGGGTTGCATTATTCCATCTGCCAAACTCATTTTATAAAGGCTTCGGTTTCCCGGATGTGTCGTATTTGTTGTCAAATAAAAAGTTTTCTTGTCTTTGGACAAAATCAAATCGCGTACTTCCCAATTGCCTTTGGTCAATTGCTTTTTCTTTTTTGATTTTAAATTGTAAGTGTACAAATGAGAAAATCCTGTTGCTTCCGACTGAAAGTAAATTGTTTCATTATCGGCCAGAAAACCTATTGTTCCGGAGCTAAAAGGATAGGATGGAATTCCAGGACCGCCAATCCAGGCATCATCTTGCTGGTGTTCAAATTCTTCGAAAGTTCCTTTTTCTAAATCTAATTTAACCAACCATCGGTCTTTATTATCCTGACTTCTAATTTCTACAATTGCTAGGGAACCATTTTCATTATAAACAGGCTCTTGAGCAACAACTAATTTATCTTCTTTGTCTTTCTTTTTAAGATTTTCGTACAATTCGAAATATTTTGGTTGCTCCTGAATGTGAGAAAGTTTAGAGAAATTCACAAAATAAACGGTATCTTTTTCTCTGTTATAAATTCCGAATTTACTAGGATTAAGGTTATTTATTGATACTTTCTCTTTGGTATCCGGTGTTTGATTGTAGCCATCCGATGTTACAAAAACTTCCATTTTCTCCGATTTAGACTCTGGATTTTCTACTAATCTGAAGGTCGCAAATTTTCCATTAGGCGCCGTTTTTAAACTTTGAAAACTAGCTTCTCCATAATAATAGCCTTTGGGAAAATCTGATTTAACAGCATCTTTTTTGGCTTTATTCCATACTTTTCGAGATTCTTGATCTCTTATAAATTGAAATAATTCTGTTTGTTGACTTTTTAAAAAAGAATCCTTATCTGTGATTTTTTCTTTCGATTTTCCTTTAATAAAATTGGTTAACTGAAGGATACTTCCTTCTTTGGTATTGTACTGGTACAAATTATCATTCTGTTCAAAAAATAAAACACCGTTTTGAAAAGCCAGTTGCAAATTGGAAACAGGCTCTTTCTGTTGGAACAATTTGGTCGCTTTTTTAGTTCCGATAGAATAAGAACACAAGCCTCCATTTTCAATATAATAAACCAAATTGGAATCTTTGGTCCTTAAAAAATCGAGTTTAGAAAATGCGGCCTCTTTGGCTTCAGCCAAATCCGGTTTTAGCATTCCTTTTTTCCAAAAATAAGTAGAAGTTCCCCAATCATTATTTGGATTCCATTCAAAATAGACTTTGCTCCCATCAACAGACCAACGTGCATTATCTGGTTGAACACCAATAAAGGCATCGCCTTTCATGATATCTTCTAATTTTAAAGTTTGACTTTGAATAAAAAGTGTAAAAAAGAAACAGGCTAATAGATAAAGTGTTTTTTTCATTTTTTAGGGTTTAAAATATAAAAATATACCTTCTATTACTATAGAATAGGAATAGAAGGTATTCTGTTGACAAGGTAGTCAATCTTTTTTTAATCGGTATTTTCAATTTGTTTGTAAGCGTCAATAACCTTTTTAACCAATCGGTGGCGTACGATATCTTTGTCATCGAGATAAATAATCCCAATGCCTTCAATATCTTTCAAAACCAATAAAGCTTCTTTAAGTCCTGAGATGGTTCTGCGTGGCAGATCGACTTGGCCAGGATCTCCAGTAATCATAAATTTTGCACTTTTACCCATGCGCGTCAAAAACATTTTCATTTGCGAATGCGTGGTATTCTGGGCTTCATCTAAAATAACGAAAGCATTGTCTAAAGTACGTCCTCTCATAAAAGCGAGTGGTGCAATCTGAATAATCCCTTTTAGAATGTAGTCCTCTAGTTTTTCGTTAGGCAACATATCGCGCAAAGCATCATAAAGAGGCTGCATATAAGGATCCAGTTTCTCCTTCATATCTCCGGGAAGAAAACCTAGATTTTCTCCTGCTTCTACTGCGGGACGTGTTAGAATAATTCTTTTGACTTGTTTTTCTTTTAGCGCTTTAACAGCCATAGCAACCCCAGTATAGGTTTTTCCGGTTCCCGCAGGACCAACAGCAAAGACCATATCTTTAGAATTTATAGTATCAACCAGCAGTTGCTGATTGGGCGTCATGGCTTTGATGATTTTTCCTCCTACACCATGAACTAGAATTTTATCATTATCGAAGGCTTTGCGGTCTTCGATTTGAGAACTTTGAATCACGCGTTCAATCACGTTGTCATCAATATTGTTGTAACGGGTAAAATGAAGCATCAGTCGGTTGAAACGGTTCTCAAATTCATCAAGGGCTTCTTTTTCTCCAAAAGCCTTGATTGTAGTGCCTCGGGCAACAATTTTCAGTTTAGGATAATATTTTTTAATTGTTTCAAGATGAGTGTCTTGAGCGCCCCAAAAGTCTTTTGGAGCGATGTCTATGAGCTCGATAGTTCTTTCGTTCAAATGGAGATTGTATTTAATTAAAATAATCGTTGATAATTATTAGCTTTGCATTTCTCAAATTTAATAAAATTTAGGTTTAAGTTGCACCAATAGTTATAAACAAAATTATGTCAATAATTACCCTCACTACCGATTACGGACTGAAAGACCACTTTGTCGGTGCTTTGAAAGGGAAACTTTTGTCGGAATATTCAGAGGTTCAGATTGTTGATATTTCGCACGATATTGATCCATTTAACACTTTAGAAGCCAGTTATATTTTAGGAGCATCCTATAAAAGTTTCCCTAAAGGAAGTGTTCACTTAATTGGAGTGGACTCAGAGCGCAATAAGGAAAACCAGCATATCGCAATTCTTTGGAACGATCATTATTTTATTTGTGCCGATAATGGAATTCTGGGAATGCTGACCCAAAAAATAGTGCCTCAGAAAATAGTTTCCATTAATATTCATGATCGTCTAGAAGTAGATGCCACTGATTTAGATGTTTTTGTAAAGGTTGCCTGTCATCTTGCCAAAGGAGGCTCTCTAAATGTCATTGGTAAAGAGATCAATGAGATCAAACATGTCACCGAATTGCAAGCTAGCGTTTCGGCAGATAAAAAAACGATTAAAGGTTACGTTGTTTATATTGATCATTTTGGAAACGTAGTCACTAATATTTCTAAACAATTCTTTTTAGATGTTGCCAAAGGAAGACCCTATGAAATTCCGATGATTCAAAGGAGAAATCAGAAAAAATCAAGCCCTATTAAAAACATATGGCCCAAATATTCGGATATAGCCAATGCAAGTTCTTACAATATTAAAAATTATGAAGGCGATAAATTAGCTATTTTTAATGAAGCCGGCTTTCTAGAAATTGCAATTTTCAGAAGTAATCCAATGAGTGTTGGAAGTGCTTCCAGCCTTTTAGGTATAGGTTTTCGAGATGTAATTACGATAGAATTCGGAGAATAATTGCCTAGGAATAAAAAATAAAATAAACGAGTCGAAGATGTTAGTACGAATAGTAAAAATGAATTTTCAAGAAGAAATGATTCCTGCTTTTTTAGCGAATTTCGAATTAGTAAAAGATCGAATACGGGCAAGCAAAGGCAATCGTTTTCTGGAGTTATATCAGGACAAGAATGACAAATGCATCTTTTTTACATACAGCTATTGGGAAACCGAAGCCGATTTAGAACTTTATAGGCAATCTGAACTGTTTACTAGCGTTTGGTCTTATACAAAGAAGTTATTCAAAGCTAAAGCAGAAGCCTGGAGTGTCGATAAACTAGCTTCTTTAGAATAAATTAGTTCCTTTGGTTTAAAGTTTAATGTTACAAGTTGAGCATCTTTAAACGTTAAACCTTAAACTTTTAAACAAAACAAAAAAAATGAAATCGATAGTATTAAGAGAAATAAAATCCTTCTTTGGTTCACCAATAGGATATTTAGTAGTGGCACTTTTCTTGGTGCTAAACGGATTATTCCTTTGGGTTTTTGAAGGCGATTATAACATCCTGAACAGCGGTTTTGCTGATATGAGCCCGTTTTTTACCATAGCACCTTGGATCTTATTATTCCTGATTCCAGCGGTAACAATGCGAAGTTTTTCGGATGAAAAAAAACAGGGAACTTTAGAATTGTTAGTCACCAAGCCTTTAAGCCTCTGGCAAATTGTAAATGGTAAATTCCTAGGAGCGTTTTTTTTAATTGTCATCGCTATTGTACCAACTGTTATTTATGTTTTTGTAATTTCTAGTTTGGG
>CANEZU010000107.1 GCA_947444255.1 Flavobacteriaceae bacterium
ATCAAATTATGATTTTTTTAAAAAAACAATCTTTTAAGAGAATGTAAAGAAGAGGTTTAACTATTAGTTAAACCTCTTCTTTTTTTAGTTAAGTAAAATAAATTTATTTATAAGTGAAAAATACCCTCTTATTTATTCTAAAAAAAAATAAAAAAAACTTTTTTAGTGTTCATCAGGGGTTCCAAATTTCCAAATTTTTTTGACTTTTTTTTATTTTATTTTGATATTATCTTTGTAAAAGAAATCAAAAACACATCTTGTATTAATCTCTATATTAATACATTAAAAGATTTTCACTTGTCTAGACAACATTAAAAATTTAAAAAACTCAACTTGTTGAGGTGGGATTGATTTGTTTAAAAATTACTAACAAAATAAAAAATAAAGTATGACAAATTTAGAAATTGAAGAAAGATTAAAAGAATCATTAATGTCTGATTCTTTTATTGAAAATGTATTATTAATATACAGAAGTGATAATGATTCTTTTAAAGAATTGATTTTGAGTGTAAGAATGAATATGAAATCAATTATTGATAAGGGGTATTCGGTAATTGAAACTTATGAATTTTTTAAAGAACAAAGAGTAGTAAGATGTTTTAAAGATGATTCTTTCATTGATTTTGAAAGAAATCTTTTTAAGATAATTATTGAATGTTTTACAGATTGGAGTGATGAGATTATGTCTTATGAATTATTAAAACAACTAGAAGTAGTTGATGTTTCATCAAAAAAAAATAAAAAGGAAAAATGGAAATTGAGATATAAAAAGAATGTGTAATTAATAATAAATAAAAATATGGAATCAGTAAAACAACTCTCAACATTAGAGATGAAAAAAATGTTGTTGAGTAAGATGAGTGATAATGAATTAGGATCATTAGTTAAAAATATGGAACTGATGGTAAATCTTTCAGGTGGTAATATTTATGGAGATGGTGTAATGATGTCTTGTGATGAGTGTTTAAAAAGACCATATACAACTGATGTAAATGTTTTAAGAGTTCAAGACTTAATGATAAATTCTTTTTTAAGAAAAAATAGATTTGATGAATCTGAAATAAATGAAATAATAAAAAGTAAAAGAGAGGTTTAACTTATGTTAAACCTCTCTTTTTCACTCTAAAAATAATATCATTTATTTTGATTTATTACCGAATCTATTATGTTATCTCGTTTTTCAATGACGATTATATTTTCTACTTCTTCCATAAATTCTTCTTCTTCAAAACATATATAACTTAATAAACCTTCATTACTCATATCCCAGTTTCCATAATCATGTAAAAGGTCTTCATTACAATGTTTTTTTACTATTTCAAAAATGGTTTCATTACTACTATTGTTTAACCAATTTTCTATTTCTTCTGAAATGTTTAAACGAAACAATTCTTCAATTAGTTCTCCTTTTGTAATAATTATATCACCAAGTATCTCTTTATTTTCTTTAATACATTCGTATATCAATTCTAATTTTTCTTCGTCTGTTAGTTTGTGTAATTCTAATAATAGTTTTTCCATTTTTTTACTTTTCATATTATGGTAAAAATAGTATTTTTAAATCAAATAACAATTAAATAGGTTTTGGTTTGATTTGGGAGGTTCTGGGAGGTTTTTATGTTAATTCTATATATAATATCATTTGATATGATTTGGATTGATTTGGGAGTGTCCTAATCATTCAAAAATATCATCAATATCATCTAACTCATTTTTGAACTCATATTTAGAATTAAATTTTAAATTTCTTGTTCTAGTCTTGGTTATTCTATTCTCAAATTTTATTTTTTCAATTGAGGTATTAAATTTTATTAATTTCTCATAATTGAAAGGTGAGAAATAATCAAACAAAGATTCTAAATATACCACATCATTCGTTCTGTTAATATCAATTTCATAAGGATTTGAAATAGATACTTTACTATATTTTCCTTGTTCTAAATAAGACATTTTAGAATGTTTATTACTACTTATTATATCCCAAAATTCTAAATTGTTTTGATATTGAGAATATCTTGAACTTCTCCTTAAACTCACTAAATCAATTTTTATTTCTAATCTATAAATATCTTTTTCGATTGTTAATCCTCTTTGATTATAGTAGTTTAAAATATATTGTTTCATAGAGTGATTTTCAATCTCATTAGTTTTATTTTCAATTCTTATTTCAATTGGTGATTTAATTTTTTTGATATAAATAGTATCATTCAAAACTATGTTTGTGAATCTGTTTTCGGTTGGAACATAACTATAACTTTCAAATCCTTTTTCACAAATGATTTTCTTGTTGAAATAGTGTAGATAATAATTCCTAGTTATCTTTTTATTAGTGTTTATTGAAATTTCAAGTATTGAAATTTTATAATCGGTAATGTTGAATAGTGAAATAAACTTTGTTAGTATCAAATTGAAATCATCAATGTAAAGTGTTTTGTTTAACAAACTTATTTTTGATGAATCAGGTCTTAATTTGTCTTTGTGTAAAAGGAAACAAAAATCATTTCCTCTGTATCTTACTAATATATTTTTTTGATGAGTAATTGAATATTTATTATCTGTTTGAGTGATAAATTCAAAACCTCCTTTGTCTTTTAATTCAATATTTTTATTATTGAATATGAGTTTTAGTTTGTCTATGTTAATTACATAATTTGTCATTGTTGAGGTTAATATTTTCTTGTTTTATGTAATACATAATTATTTGTTTAGTTTTTATTATAAAGTCAATGATTATAAGGTTTATATTGTTTTAATTTTATTTAAACTACCTACCTTGTTAGAGGTAGGTTAATTTAATATTTCAATCTCTCAATTTTTATTTTCATTTGGTTTATAGAAATTTTTAGTTTCAATATTTCTTTTTTAGGAAATTGTGTTTCAGTTTTTAGTTTTTCATTATCCTTTTTTATTAACTCATTTAAGACCTTTATTCTTTCAAAATTTATCATTAGACTTTTCTAATTTTTCTATAAGTATTCTTTCCATAAGACTAAATAAAGTTTTCTCTGGGTGTAGATGTAAGTTTTTATACTTGACAATTTCACCATCAATTGACTTTAATTCTCTTTGTATTTTTGACTTATTTATATTCAATATTTGTGTCATTGATTGAATATCATATAGTTTCCTACTTCCTTTTATAAACTCTACCATTTGATTTTAACTTATGTATTTTCTCCAATAATTGGTATTCTCTAACGAGGTTTTCAATGTTTTCATCATCCTCATCATCTTCAATTTCATCTTGAACCTCATCTTTTTTCATTTCTTGACCATTAATTATTTCATCAAATTCATCTTCAAGATTTTTGTTTGAAACATTTGTTTCCTCATCAGGTAGTTCTTGACTTTCATACTTTTCTAAAATAAATTTACAGAATGGTAGTAGGTGTTTTTTCCTTTTCATAATCATATATGTTGTTTTTTGTATTGAATTAATCCAATATGAATTGGTTTAATAATAGATTATATATAGAAATGGGATTTTGTTGTTTTAGAAAGAATGGATTTTTTATAGAGAAAAAACACATTTGTATATACTTGTATGTACATTTTCGTACAAATAGAATAAAAAAAATATAAAAATGTTTGACACTAATGTTTCACTCACAAAATAAAAAAACGTCTTAACTCGTTGTTTTTCAACTTGTTAAGACGTTTTATAATGTGGTACCTCCAGGGATCGAACCAGGGACACATGGATTTTCAGTCCATTGCTCTACCATCTGAGCTAAGGTACCTTGCTATTAAGTCAATTTGGTCTTATTATATAAGAGTTCGCTCAACTTGTTTGCGGGTGCAAATATAGGCGGATTTTTAATTTATCCAAAACAATTTTTAAAAAAAATCAATTCGTATCTTCGCATTTCAAAATATGCAGCATGCTTTTAGCCATCGATATCGGGAATACAAGAATTAAAGCGGCTGTTTTTGAGGGGGATACCCTTTTGGATCTGTTTGTTTTTAAAAATTTGGAACTTGAAATAAATTTAAAAAAAATTTTATTGAAGTACCCAAATACGTCTAATTTAGTTGTTGCCACTGTAGGAAATGTCGACAAGGAAGTTTTTCTGTCTTTAAATTCGACTTTAAAAATCCATTTTATTGGAGCTAAAACTCCTTTGCCTTTTACGAATTCATATCAAACACCGCTCACTTTGGGAATAGATCGAATGGTACTTGCGGCTGGTGCGGTTTTAGGTTACCCAAAGCAAAACCGACTAATTATTGATGCTGGAACATGCGTAACCTATGATTTTGTAAGTTCGGAAGATGAGTATTTGGGTGGCGCTATCTCGCCAGGAATTCGGTTGCGCTATGAATCGCTGCATCAGTACACTGCCAATTTACCTTTGTTGGGTTTGGAAAAGGAACATTTGGGAGAAGATCAGGGTTTATTTCCAGAATTAATAGGAAATTCGACCCCAAATTCGATCCATTCGGGAGTAATAAATGGAATTGTCAACGAAATTGACGGCTTCATTAATCAATATAAAGTAGTTTACTCAAATTTTATTATAATTTTAACTGGAGGAGACGCAGAATTTTTGGCTAAACGATTAAAAAATACCATATTTGCCAATTCAAATTTTCTACTAGAAAGTTTATCAAAAACATATCAATATAAAATCAAAAATGATTAAGAAATTATTAATACCCCTGTTTTTACTTTTTTCTATTATTTCATTCGCTCAACAAGGAACTGCTTCCCCATATTCTTATTATGGAATTGGAGATGTGCGTTTTAAAGGAACAAATGAAAACAGATCTATGGGTGGCGTTTCGATTTTCTCGGATAGTATTCACATGAATCTTCAAAATCCGGCTTCCTATTCTAATCTGAAACTGACTTCTTTTTCTGTTGGTGGTACTTTCAGTTCTGGAAATCTTAAATCAGATGAAGGAACAAATAAGACCCAACGAACCACTTTGGATTATTTTGCAGTAGGATTGCCTTTGGGTAAATTTGGAGCTTCTTTCGGACTGATCCCGTATTCTTCTGTTGGATATAAAATCAAAACCACTGATTTAGTAAATCAGTCAATTAATAGATTCAATGGCGATGGTGGAGTCAATAAAGCCTTTTTGGGTTTTGGATACGAAATTTCAAAAGGACTTAGCATTGGTTTAGATGCCAGTTACAATTTTGGAAAAATAAGCACTAGTTCTATCAATTATATTGCAGCTGCTGAATACGGAACACAAGAAATGAATGTTTCAGATCTGTCTGGTTTTAATGTTAAAATCGGAGCTATGTTTAATAGAAAAATCACGAAAAAGCTCGATATATTTAGTGGGATAACGTATGTTCCGGAAAGCAAACTGAATTCTAATACCGTTAGAAATACTCATACAATCGTCTACAATGGGGATTTAGCACCTACGACAGTTGATTCCTATGATGCTCAAAATAGCAGTACTTCTATAGTAATGCCGAGTCATTTTACTTTTGGAGTTGGTATTGGGCAAATCAGAAAATGGGTTGTTGGTACAGAAATTACGGTTCAAAAACCAAGTGATTTTGGAAGCCGGTATAGCAGTATGAGTAATGTGTCTTTTGAAAGAGCTACAAAATATAGTGTTGGAGGTTATTATATTCCAAACTTTACTTCTT
The DNA here is from genome assembly GCA_947444255.1 of Flavobacteriaceae bacterium. Taxonomy (GTDB): domain Bacteria; phylum Bacteroidota; class Bacteroidia; order Flavobacteriales; family Flavobacteriaceae; genus Flavobacterium. The sequence continues at coordinate 5,615 of CANEZU010000107.1, forward strand.
TTAGTAGTTATTTCCAAAAAGTAACTTACCGTGCTGGGTTTAGATACGAGAATACGGGATTAGTTCTTAGCGATCAATCGATTAAGGATTATGCCTTAACGGGTGGTTTTGGACTTCCTTTGGGTGGTACTTTTTCAAATATAAATTTAGGATTTGAATTGGGACAACGCGGAACGCTTAGAGCAAACCTCGTTCAGGAAAAATATGTAAATGTTATATTGAGTTTGTCCTTGAATGACAGATGGTTTGTAAAATCGAAATATAACTAGTTTTTGAATCGGCATTTTAATTTTTGCAATCCCTTTTAAGATGATCTTCAGCAATCACAAATTAGTTTTCGTACTTCTCTTAATAGCAGCATCGGCTATGCTTTTTGGATGTGAAAGTAATTTTAAAGAGGTTCAGAAAATCAATTATTCTGAGTTTATTCCAAGTGGAGAGGCTGAAAATTTCAATTTAAAATACACTGATTCCGGAAGAGTCAAGTCAATTTTGATCAGTCCTAAGATGATGGATTATTCTAATGTTGAGTTTCCATTTGTTGAATTTCCGGATGGAGTTGATGTTACTTTATTTGATAACAAAGCCAAGAAAACCTTTATTACATCGGATTATGCGATTTCATATAAAGGAACAGACATTATCGATTTGCAAGGGAATGTAAAAATAAGAACCGAATCGAATCAACTTTTGGAAACCGAGCAATTGTATTTTGATCAGAAGAATGAATGGTTTTTTACACAAAAAAAGTTTAAATTTACCGAGCCAAAAGGAGTTTCTAATGGTGTAGGAATCGATTTTAGTAAAGATTTCAAAAGGGTAAACTCTCAAAGAATACAAGGCGAAGTAGATCAAGCCGAATAATTTTAAAACACAACACAATGAATTATCTTAAATATACCCAATACGTTTATTTGGTTTTTAGTCTTTTTTTTATCTATGACGGGATCACAAAAATGGATTCCGAGCAAGGGCCATGGTTGAGTTTTATTATAGCTGGGGTATCGGTATTTATGTTTTTTTTCAGAAGAAGATTTGCGAAAAAATTTGACGACAACAAAAAGAATCCCTAAAACATGGAAATTAGTATAATCATACTATGTTTGCTGCTTTCTGCATTTTTCTCCGGAATGGAAATTGCTTTTATATCCTCCAATAAAATATATCTTGAAATTGAAAAAAAACAAGATGATTTCATCTCTCAGATTTTAACTAAACTGATTGAAAAACCGTCTAAGTTTATTGCAGCAATGCTTGTTGGAAATAATATTGCCCTAGTATTATATGGTTTTTTCATGGGTGGATTATTAATGAAATGGTTTGAAACGCTGGGTTATAATTTTTCTAATCTTGCCAATCTATTAATTCAAACTCTGCTTTCAACTATATTGGTATTGATGACTTCGGAGTTTTTGCCCAAGGTTTTTTTTCAGATTTATGCCAATAGTCTTATTAAATTTTTTGCTGTTCCTGCCTACTTTTTTTATCTTTTGTTTTCCTTTATCTCTTCTTTTATTCTCTGGATTTCGGATTTTATTTTGAGAAAATTTTTTAAAACTGAAGGTGATCAAGTACAATTGTTTTTTAGCAAAATAGAATTGGGTAATTATATAACCGAACAAATGAGCGCAGTGGAAGATCAGGATAATTTAGATTCTGAAATCCAGATATTCCAAAAAGCATTAGAATTCTCCGGAATAAAAGCCAGAGATATCATGACGCCTCGAACCGAGATTGCCGCAGTAGAAATTTTAGATTCTATCGATGAGTTGAAAGATTTGTTTGTAGAAAGTGGGTATTCTAAAATTTTGGTTTATCAAAATTCTGTAGATGATATTATTGGATATATCCATTCTTTTGAATTGTTTAAAAAACCAACCAGCATACAATCTATTCTAATTAAAGTAGAATTTGTTCCAGAAACTATATTTATCAAAGATGTTTTGGCTTTATTGACTAAAAAAAGTAAAAGTGTAGCCGTTGTTATTGATGAATATGGAGGGACTTCTGGAATAATAACTATTGAAGATATCGTAGAAGAACTTTTTGGAGAAATAGAAGACGAACACGATGAGGTTGAAGAGTTAATTGAAAAAGAATTAAAAGAAGGGAGCTATCTCTTTTCGGCACGTTTTGATGTAGAATATTTAAACCTCACTTATAAACTAAATATTCCAGAAAGCGATTCCTACGGAACACTTGGCGGATTCATAGTGGATTATACCAATGAGATCCCGGAAAAAGGAGAGCAAATTACAATTGATAAATTTCATTTTACCATTGAAGAAGCCACAAATAAGAAAATAGAATTGGTTAAAATGGTGGTTCGAGAATAGATTTTAAAAAAAAATTAAGAAATCGTGCAAAATATAAGTTTACAACTATGGTTATTAAATAGATAATTGTATTTTCGCAAACAGAATTTTAAATTAACAACAATAAAAATGGCAGTTTTACAAAAAATCAGACAACGTTCACTTCTTCTAAT
>CANEZU010000108.1 GCA_947444255.1 Flavobacteriaceae bacterium
TCTGAAATTATTATTTTTATAAAAAGTATAGAGTAAGATCATTAGAAAGAAAAAAATAGCTAAAAACAAGGCGAAAATTATTTTTGATTTTTCTATACTTTGCGCCTGCAATTCATTCCGACTTTCAATTCGATCCACCTGGCGTTTGTACTCTTCTAACTGCAAGTTGATTCCGGCAGTACTTGCTTTGTGTAGTTTTTCATTATTATAAAGCCCCTCCTTTATGGTATTAAAAAAAACCAAATTTTCATAGGCCTTTTTATAATCTCCATTTTTCAATAAAAATTTAGAATATTCCTGATACGAAAATGACAAATCTGATTTCTCTTTACCTTCATTTCCCAATACAATTGCATTCCGAAAAGAGGCATCTGCCTTCTTATCTTGACCTTCATATCCAAAATACATTCCGTTTAACATATTATATGCAACAACCGTTGATGGACTTCCGTATTTAGAATGGTATTTATTGATGTAGTCTAAATAAGGATATCCGTTTTTGAAATCACCAACATCAAAATAAGCCCATGAAATATTAATTTTTATAAAAATAATCTGGCTGGTATCGGCCATTTTTTCTGCATAATGCAGGGATTTTTTATAAAAAGAAAGTCCATTCTTAAATTGTTTTTTTTCAAAAAAATACAAATTTCCTAAATTGTTGTTCAACTTATTTTTCAGCGCATCATTATCGGTTTGATTTGCGTAGGAAAGACCTTTATTATAGAAAAAAATAGCTTTGTCTAATTCTAACAATTCATAATAATTAGAGGCAATTACGTTATAAGAAGCAGCAATTAGTTCTTTGTCGTCAATTGCTATAGCCTTGCTTAAAACATCTTTAGATACCAATAATGATTTCTCAAAATCAGCCTCCTTTAAGTAGTAGTCAGCTTGTTTTACCATTTTAGAAATTTCTTTTTTAGAAAGGGTATTCGATTGAGAATATGCCCTTGGAAGAATCAAAAAAAGAAAAAATAATAGAGAAATTATTTTGGAATTGAACATGAAAAATAATTATGGATCGTTTAAATATAAAAAAAAATCCCGACTTAGGCCGGGATAATTCATTCTAATTAATTTCGAATCAATTTTCTATATTTAATTCGTTTGGGAGTTAAATCACCGCCCAATCGTTTCTTTTTATTTTCTTCGTAATCAGAAAATCCACCTTCAAAATAGTAGACTTCCGAATTTCCTTCAAAAGCGAGTATGTGCGTACAGATTCGATCTAAAAACCATCTATCATGCGAAATAACTACAGCACAACCAGCAAAATTCTCTAATCCTTCCTCCAAAGCTCGAAGTGTATTTAAATCCAAATCATTGGTAGGCTCATCTAACAAAAGGACATTCCCTTCTTCTTTCAAAGTCATGGCTAGATGTAAACGGTTTCGTTCTCCACCAGAAAGCATGGAGACTTTCTTGTTTTGATCGCTTCCGCCAAAGTTAAATCGACTTAAATAAGCTCGTGAATTTACCTGACGCCCTCCCATCATAATGAGTTCCTGACCATCGCAGAAATTTTCCCAGATTGATTTATTAGGATCAATATTAGAATGCGCCTGATCGACATAGGCAATTTTGACTGTATCACCAATCACAAATTCTCCGCCATCCGGTTTTTCTTCCCCCATTATCATCTTAAAGATCGTAGATTTACCAGCACCATTAGGTCCTATAATTCCTACAATTCCTGCCTGAGGCAAAGTGAAGTTTAGGTTATCGTATAATAATTTATCACCAAAAGCTTTGGAAACATTTTTAGCTTCAATTACATTCGTACCCAAACGAGGTCCGTTTGGAATATAGATTTCTAGATTTTCATCTAATTGTTTTTGGTCTTCATTCAAAAGCTTGTCGTAATTCTGCAAACGTGCTTTTTGTTTGGACTGACGCCCTTTGGCTCCTTGACGCACCCAATCCAATTCCCGTTCTAAAGTTTTTCGACGTTTAGAGGCTACTTTTTCTTCCAGCGCCATACGACCTGATTTTTGTTCCAACCAAGACGAATAATTCCCTTTCCAAGGAATACCTTCCCCTCTATCCAATTCTAATATCCAACCAGCAACATTATCCAGAAAATACCTGTCATGCGTAACTGCAATTACAGTACCTGCATACTGAGCAAGATGCTGCTCTAACCAAAGTACACTTTCGGCATCCAGGTGATTTGTAGGTTCATCTAATAAAAGAACGTCCGGCTGTTGCAATAATAAACGGCATAAAGCAACACGACGTCTTTCACCACCAGATAGGTTTTTAATAGGCGTATCTCCTTCTGGAGTTCGCAAAGCATCCATGGCGATCTCTAATTTTGTATCAATTTCCCAGGCGCCTAAGGCATCTATTTTATCTTGTAAATCAGCCTGACGATCCATTAATTGCTGCATTTTATCAGCATTTTCATAGACTTCCGGCAAACCAAAACTATCGTTAATTTTATTGAATTCGTCTAGAACAGCCATAGTTTCGGCAACACCTTCTTTTACGATTTCGATTACAGTTTTGGTATCATCTAAAATCGGTTCTTGCTCTAAATAACCAACAGTATAACCGGGTTGAAAAACCACGTCTCCCTGATAATTTTTATCGGCACCGGCTATAATTCTTAAAAGAGAGGATTTTCCGGATCCGTTTAAACCAAGAATTCCTATTTTAGCTCCATAAAAGAAACTTAAATATATGTTCTTTAGCACTTGTTTATCGCTACTTGAGTAAGTTTTACTCAATTTTTGCATTGAAAAAATAACTTTTTTATCGTCTGCCATTTCTATTTATAGTATTAAATTCAACATTTACTTTCTACTAAACTCTTCCCTTTAAAGAGCTAAAAACCCAGGCATTTGCTAAAAAACCAACTCCTGCAGCTGCAAAACCCCAACCGGAAATTTCACTGTATTTAAATATTCCCAATCCAATAAGTGTCAATCCCATTATTATCATAATAAAAGTGGCCCATCCTAAAATGGTATTTTTATTCATTCCCATGATTGTGGTCTTTTAAGTTTTTAGAGGTGCAAATATCGGGAATATAACTGAATTTTTAAGACTAATTGAAAACCTTAACTAACATCTCCTTCATTAAGTCGGCGTCAGGCAAAGCATTTGCGCCAACACCCTTGCTCTTCATATCAATATCTCGAAGGGCAGCCACGATCATACTTACCTTCCGCATGGGGTAATTTTTAAGAGCCAGATCATAATCTTTTAGAAAAAAAGGATTCACTTTTAAAACAGCGGCAACATTCTTTGGGTTTTTATCTTTCAATCCATGATATTGCAGGAGCTGTACGAAAAAACTAAAAACCAAACTCGTGGTCACTACCATTGGATTATTCTTTGGATTATCGGCAAAATAATTAGCAATTTGATAGGCCTTTAATTGGTTGCGTTCGCCGATAGCTTTACGGAGTTCAAAAACATTAAAATCTTTACTAAACCCAATATTATCTTCAATATGTTTGGGTGTAATCGTACTTCCTTTAGGTAAAATGATTTGTAATTTTTCCAATTCATTATTGATTTTATTCAAATCTGTCCCAAGAAATTCCACCAACATAGCCGAAGCTTTGGGCTCAATTGTATAATTTTTAGGCGATAAAACCCTTTTAATCCAATCGCCAATTTGGTTGTCGTATAATTTTTTACTTTCGAAAACGAGCCCGTTTTTAGCAAGCAATTTGGTAACTTTTTTTCTTTTGTCTATGGTTTTATATTTGTAGCAAAATACCAAAACAGTAGAAACCATAGGGCTTTCAGCATAATTTTCTAATTTGTCAATTGTTTTAGCTAAATCTTGCGCTTCTTTGACAATGATCACTTGGCGTTCGGCCATCATTGGATAGCGTTTTGCCGTAGAAATAATATCTTCTATCGCTACATCTCTACCGTAAAAAACCGTCTGATTAAATGATTTTTCCTCTTCAGTCAGGACATTTTGCTCGATATAATCCGATAATTTATCTATATAATACGGTTCTTCCCCCATCAAAAAATAGATCGGTTTTAGATTTCCGTTTTTAATATCATTAACTATTTTAAGTACTTCGTCCATTCTATACGTTCCAAATTCAACATTCAAAAATAAGAGAAACTTTAAACAAAATAACTATTTTTGCAAGATGCAAAAACTTAATTTTCCGGCTTATTCGTTTCGATTCAAAAATAGTGAAAATAAAGTCGCTATTTTTGATCCTATCCGGAAAAAATTTATCATTCTAAGTCCGGAGGAATGGGTTCGTCAACATGTAGTTCAGTTTTTATTAGAAGAAAAAAAATATCCGAAGTCGCATATTAATGTAGAAAAACTTTTAAAAGTCAATGATTTAAAAAAGCGATATGATATAGTTGTTTTTAATCCTGATGGTAGTATTAAAGTTTTGGTAGAGTGCAAAGCTCCAGAAATTAAAATATCTCAAACTACATTTGACCAGATCGCGCGTTACAATCTGACTTTGAAAGCCGAATTTTTAATGCTTACTAATGGTCATAATCATTACTTTTGCAAAATGGATTTTGAAAACGAAAAATATCAGTTCCTTACAGAACTACCCGTATTTGAATCTTGAATTACAGAAATCACAGCCTAATTTAATTAGTTTCATTCGAATTGAAAAAAATAGCAGTAGTCATCTTAAATTGGAACGGAGAAAAATTATTAGAACAATTTTTGCCTTCGGTTGTCAAATATTCTGCTGAAGCTGATATTTACATTGCCGATAATGCTTCGACCGATGCGTCTATTTCATTCGTAAGAACCAACTTCCCTTCTATTCGAATTGTTGAAAACAAAACCAATTTGGGTTTTGCCCAAGGTTATAATGAAGCTTTAAAACATATTGATGCTGAACTATATGCTTTGGTAAACTCCGATATTGAAGTTAGCGAAAATTGGCTACAGCCTATTCTGGATATTTTTGAAAGAGAAGCCAAAACCGCCATTATTCAACCCAAAATTCTTGACTTTAAACGGAAGGATTATTTTGAGTATGCTGGTGCTGCAGGAGGTTTTATCGATAAATATGGCTATCCTTTTTGCAGAGGACGCGTTTTTGAAACTGTAGAACAAGACCAAGGCCAATATGAAGATGACTGTGAGTTATTTTGGGCTTCAGGAGCCTGTTTCTTTATCCGATCCTCTGTTTACAAGGATTTAGGCGGATTTGATGCTGATTTTTTTGCCCATCAGGAAGAAATTGATTTGTGCTGGAGGGCTTTTAACAAAGGCTATAAAGTAAAATACAGCTCAAAATCAGTGGTCTATCATGTTGGAGGAGCTACTTTGGAATTGGGGAATCCGAAAAAAACATTTCTGAATTTCAGAAATTCCCTATTGATGCTAACCAAAAACCTACCCAAATCAAAATTATTTGGCATACTGTTTGTAAGAATGATCTTAGATGGCATAGCTGGAATTCAGTTTCTTTCGAAAGGAAAGTTCCTTCATTTTCTAGCTGTTTTACGAGCTCATTATGCCTTTTATATACTATTTAGGAGATATTATAAAAAAAGAGATAAAAATCTTTCTGAAAAATACTATAAAACTAAAAGTATAGTCTATACCTACTTTATAAAGAAGATTAAATACTTTAATAAACTTTAGTCTAAATTTTCCATTCTGCTCCATAAAAAGGCCCTGTTGATTGTTTTCGATAATTGCTTTTAATCCGCACTTTTTATAAGGAAATCATATTAAATAAAGGTTAATCACTAACCCATTTTATTTTTGGTGAAAATATCCCATCGTTGGTTTTATATTGGATTTTAAAATCTTAGAATCCTATTTCAACAAGTATTAATGAAAAAATAAACTGATTTAATTCTGAATTAAGTTGAATTTTAATCGTGCAAATATAAATTTACGAAAAATTCACTCTACTATTTTAATAATTAATAACTACTAAAATCCAAAATGAAAGAAGAAGAAAGTAAAAACCCGAAAAATAGAATTATAAATAGCAGACGTGATTTTATAAAGACGACGACTGTAGCATCAGCTGGATTTATGATTGTTCCTCGTTTTGTTTTGGGCAGAGGTTATGTGGCACCAAGTGATCGCTTATTGATTGCTAGTATAGGTGTAGGCGGGAAAGGAGAATCCGATACTCGGATGTTTGCAAGTAGTGGCAAAGCAGATGTTGCTTTTCTTTGCGATGTGGATAGCCGAAGTGCCGCAAAAAGTGTAGCTGCTTTTCCTAAAGCTAAATTTTATAAGGATTGGCGGGAAATGTTAGATAAAGAACACAAACATTTTGATGCGGTATCCGTTTCTACACCCGATCACAATCACGCTATTCAAGCTTTGGCAGCCATGCAATTAGGGAAACACGTTTATGTTCAAAAACCAATGGCACATGATCTTTATGAAGCCAGAATATTAACTCAAGCAGCCAAAAAATACAAAGTGGTTACCCAAATGGGAAATCAAGGTGCCTCAAATGATGGCAGCCGAATCCTGAAAGAATGGTATGAAGCCGGATTAATTGGTGATGTACACACCATTCATGCCTGGACAAATCGACCGGTTTGGCCACAAGGGATACCTTGGTCTACTGAAAAAACAGAAATACCAAAAGAATTAGACTGGGATTTATGGCTTGGAACAGCACCTTATACGAATTACGTCAATAAATTAGTGCCTTTTAACTGGCGGGGTTGGTGGGATTATGGTACGGGAGCCTTAGGCGACATGGGCTGTCATCTATTAGAAACTCCATTTAGTGTGCTGAATTTAAAATATGCTAAAGACGTTCAATGCAGTGTGGGTACCGTGTATGTAGATCAATTTCAAAGAGGGTATTTTCCTGATAGTTGTCCGCCTTCAAGTCATGTAACCTTGACTTTTCCAAAAACCGATAAAACAGAAGGAGACGTAACTGTACATTGGATGGATGGAGGAATTCAGCCAGAACGTCCAGAAGAAATGGGTCCAAATGAAATATTTGGTGATGGAGAAAGTGGCACCTTATTCACGGGTACAAAAGGTAAAATGATGTGTGATACCTATGGATTAAATCCACGATTATTGCCACTAAGCAAAAATGAAAACCTTAATATTCCACAAAAATATGCCAGAGTTCGCGATGGATGGGACGGTCATTACAGACAATGGGTTGAAGGGGCTATTGCTGGATACGGAAAGCATGAATTGAGTTCTGATTTTGAAGTTGCAGGTCCCTTAACGGAGGCTTTATTAATGGCAAACTTAGCAATTAGGGGCTTCGACCTCAAAAAAGAATATCTAGGTGAAGAAACTTTTCCGGGTCGAGGCGCAAAATTATTATGGGATAATGACCAAATGAAAATCACTAATTTTGATGAAGTCAACCAGTTTGTAAAACGAAACTATCGCGAAGGTTGGAAAAATTTAACTTTATAATAATTATAATAAAAAAAATGACTAAATCTATTTGTACTTCAATATTACTTTTGATAATGATTCAAACATCGAATGCACAAACTTTACCAAAAGGCTTTAAATCAATATTTGATGGCAAAACTACCACAGGATGGCATTCTTATGGAAAAACAACAGCAGGAAGTGCTTGGAAAGTGGAAGAGGGCGCATTACATTTTGATCCAGAAGCGGCAAAAAACGGTCAAGGTGGCGATCTTGTAACCGATTTGGAATATAGCAATTTTCATTTAAAATTAGAATGGAAAGTTGCTCCAAAATCAAATAGTGGAATTATATTTTATGTAAATGAAGATTTAACAAAATATAAAAGCACCTACGAAACCGGTTTAGAAATGCAAGTTTTAGATAATGACGGACATGCGGATGGAAAAATCGAAAAACACCGTGCAGGAGATTTATATGATTTAATAAAAAGTTCTTCAGAAACAGTGAAGGCTGTGGGAGAATGGAATAGTACAGAAATTGTTTGCAAGAACGGTAAATTGACACTTGTCATGAATGGTGTTATCGTAGTAGAAACGATGCTTTGGGATGCTAATTTTAAAGCTTTAGTTGCCAAAAGTAAATTTGCAGGTTGGGAAGGTTTTGCCAACTTCAAA
>CANEZU010000109.1 GCA_947444255.1 Flavobacteriaceae bacterium
AATTCAATGCCAAATACTATTAGGTATTTTTCAAATTGATAATTTCTTGATCGGTAAGTAATCTCCAGTTTCCTCTAGGTAGATTCTTTTTAGTCAGGCCAGCAAATGAAACACGGTCAATTCGTAAGACATCATAACTGAAATGTTCAAATATAGAACGAACTACTTTTACATTCGAAGATCTCAATTGCAAACCAATTTCACTTTTCGCTTCATTTTCAATATAACTCACATCTTCCACAAAAACGCGGTGTCCGTCAAGAACCAACCCTTTATTTATTTTTTCTAAATCTTCAAACTTCAAATTTTTGTCCAGAGAAACCTGATATATTTTTGATGATTTTTGGTTGGGTAAAGTAAATTTACGAATCATATCGGTATCGTTTGTAAATAACAATAATCCCGTTGTATTTTTATCCATTCTACCAATAGCTCCTATTTTTGAAGTTGTAGAACCCTTTACTAATTCTAAAACATTACGGTATTCCTGACCTTCGTCTAATGCTGTTGTAAAGTTTTTCGGCTTATTTAACAAGATATAAACTTTTTTCTCCGGAGTCAAAACGGCTCCATCAAAATTTACGACATCACCCGGTTTTACCATATATCCCATTTCAATAACGGGGATTCCATTCACTTTTACATTTCCGGATTGAATATAAATATCAGCATCTCTCCGAGAACAAGCTCCAGAATTTGCAATGTATTTATTTAAACGAATTTCATCTTTTACTTTTGGTCTTTTAGGCGCTTGATTGGCCTTTTTCTCTACTTTGTCAGTAACTACTTCAGCGACTTTCCTTGCTGGTTTCTCTTTTTTTGGCCCTTGTGCCCGTTTTTGCATCGCAGGTTTTGGCTTGTTAGAACTTGGCCTAGAACTATTTGTTCTTGAGCTACTTCTTTTATTATTGCCTTCCTTGTTATTCATATAAATCTATAATTTGCGCAAAGATACTATTTATATCATTGCCTTTTGTTTATTGCTAGTTAGATTAGTGTAACTCTCTAATTAATAAACCCATCAAGTGTCTTTTGTTGTCTTTTTAGGAGCTATTCCCGCTATCCGTTTTATCCACGCCAAAAAGCGCGGGATATCACTGCTATCGGGGCTAAGCATATCAAAATAGCGGTATTGATTAAGAAATGGTGTTTTTGAATCTAGAATTTAGATAAAAGTAAAAGATTGCGCCCGTGCCACAAAACCGATGGATCAATTAGAACAATACAGAAAACTCCTGCTACAATAAGTAGTTTAAGAACATTGTGTAGCAATAAAAAATCTTTTTTAGTTTCCGATTTCCACAATCGCATTCCAAAGAAAATTAAAATGATAAAACTGACATAAAAGTAGATATCCATATATCCTACATCAAAAATATCGATTAAAAAGTAAACGGGAATTACAGTAAGCCACAATAAAAAAGTGATGATTTTCTTTGCGGTTCTCTCGCCATACACAATCGGAATTGTTTTATATCCGTTTGCTAAATCACCTTTTATGTTCTCTAAATCTTTGATCATTTCTCGCATCAAAATCAATAAAGAAAGGAAGCTGGCATGAGAAAAAATCTTAGCTAAATCATCAACATGATTCTCAATTTCATTTAAAGGGAGGTTGTAATAAAAATACAAGAGAATACAGAAGAAAGGCATAACAGCAAGCAAAGCCGCCATCAAATTTCCAATAAAAGGATATTTTTTTATCTTATGAGAATACAACCAAATCAAAAATATATACACAGAAAAAAATAGAACCGCTCGCCAGGAAATAAAAATAGCTATGAAAGCAGCAATAAAATTTAGTGTAAAATAAACTTTTAGTTTTGTATTTTGACTCACTAATCGGTCCAGCATCGATTTGTTTGGACGATTAATGAAGTCTTTTTTACTATCATAGAAATTGTTGATAATGTAACCCGAAGCAATAGTTAAGGAGGAAGCCAAAACGATGATAAACAAGTTGAGATCTAATAATACACCCAAAGCTCTTTTTTCGGGAGCAAGGATAAATATGGCTGATAAGTATTGTGCTAAAGCTATAATTGGGATATTATAACCTCTTACGACAGAGAACAAACTGATGATTTTCCAAAGTAAAAGTTTGCTTTTTCTGCTTAACACATGCTAAATTTTTAGGTTTATTAATTTAAGCTTCTTCTAGAATTGATAAACTACTTCTAATTTATAGTCTTTTAAGGCCGTTTTGGCTTTTTCTAAATCTTGGGTGAAACCAAGAATATAACCGCCACCACCAGAGCCACATAATTTTAAATAATAATCGTTTGTTTCAATTCCTTGTTGCCAAATCCCGTGAAATTGTTCGGGGATCATCGGTTTAAAATTATTCAAAACTACTTTCGATAATTTCTTGGTATTGGTGAATAAAGATTTCATATCACCGCCAAGAAAATTCTCGACGCAAGCATCGGTATATTTCACAAATTGGTTTTTTAACATCGATCGAAAACCTTTGTCCTTGAGGTTTTCCATGAAAATACTAACCATAGGAGCTGTTTCACCAACTATTCCTGAATCTAACAAAAAGACAGCTCCCTTGCCATCTAGACTTTGATTTGGAATACCTGTTGCTTCTATATTGTCTTTTGAATTGATCAAAATAGGAATGCTTAAATAACTGTTTAAAGGATCTAAGCCAGAACTTTTACCGTGGAAAAAAGATTCCATTTGAGCAAAGATATTTTTTAATTGTAATAATTTCTCGCGGGTTAAATTTTCTAAAACGGTAATTTTATCTTGGGCATATTGATCATAAATTGCAGCAACTAACGCACCACTACTTCCCACGCCATATCCTTGTGGAATGCTAGAATCAAAATACATTCCCGCTTCTAAATCTAAATTTAAAGTAACCAAATCAAAACGAACTAAGTTGGGTTCTTCAGTCGCTAACTTTTCTAAATAGGAGACAAAACGTTTCAAATTCGCATTTGATTTTAACGCTTCTTCCGTTGCGTTTTCTGATTTTTTTAGTGCACCATTATAAAAATTATAAGGAATTGATAAACCTTTGGAATCACGAATAATCCCATATTCTCCAAAGAGTAATATTTTTGAGTAAAATAGAGGTCCTTTCATAATGGCTACTAATTATTTTTAATCTTTGTAATGGTTGGGTTTTGTTTTCAAAGTTAGCTTTATTAATACTAATTTCTTAAAATTTAACATCTAGTGTTTCAGAGATTCAAAAAATAGCAATAAATTATTTTGCAAATGAACCTTCTCCAATTTCGTCACAAATGTACTGCCCATTTTGGCAAAAGCCAACTAATTCGTCTTTAATAAATTGTAAAACAGGAACCTTAACATTTTCGGGATATAAAACATGTACATTGGCACCAGCATCAAGTGTGAAACAAACTGGGATTTGGGTTGCGTTCCTGAATTTCCAAATCGCATTAATAATTTCAAGTGTTTTGGGTTTCATCAAGATGAAATAAGGCATTGAAGTCATCATCATGGCATGTAGCGTCAAGGCTTCGCTTTCTACAATCTTCATAAAATGATCTAAATTACCGTTTTCAAAAATGCTAATTAATTCATCTAAATTTTTGTGAGCTTGCGCAAAACGCTTTTCGGCAAATGGATGATTGTACATCAAATCATGTCCAATGGTACTTGATACTTGTTTTTCACCTTTGTCAACAAGTAAGATGGTATCTTGGTAATTATTAAAAATTTCATGTATTGTATTTGGAAATGCTATGCCGTATAAGTCAGAACTCCCTTTTATATTCTCTTGTTTTCCCCAAACGACTACACTTCCTTTTACACTTCTGCAAGCGCTACCAGATCCTAAACGTGCTAAAAAAGAAGCTTTTTCATAGAAATAAGTATCGGTCATTTCAGGATTTAGTTCTTTCTCAAGACTCATGAAGTTCATTGCTAAAGCTGCCATTCCTGATGCTGAAGATGCGATTCCGGAACTATGAGGAAAAGTATTTTGAGTATCAATTGTAAAATGATAGTCTTTTAAAAAAGGCAAGTAAAGTTCAATTCGTTCTAAGAATTTCAGAATTTTGGGTTTGAAATCTTCTTTTGGTTTTCCTTCAAAAAGTAAGTCGAATGAGAAATTTGTGTCTTTTTCTCTTTTGGCGTAAGCCAATTTAGTTATCGTTTTGCAGTTTTTTAAAGTAAAACTTACCGATGGATTCGCAGGAATTTGATTTTCCTTTTTCCCCCAATATTTTACGAGTGCAATATTGCTGGGAGCCGACCATTCGAAACTGCCGCTGCCTATGAAATTTTTATATTTTGATGGAATGAAATCGCTTGCTTGAAACATGTGCTAATAAATTTTGACAAAGATACTTTTTTGATTTATAGGTTGATTCGTTAATTTGTATTTTAGGAAGAAAGTTTTTATTAAATTTGAACCAAAATAAACTATTCCACATGAATAAATATGTAAAAATCCTGATTTTTGTGCTTACCTGTGTTGCAATTGGATATCTTTCAGGCCAAGTGACGCAATCGAGTATTAAAACCTGGTATCCTGATTTGGTGAAACCTAGTTTTAATCCACCCAATTGGATTTTTGCTCCGGTTTGGGGTTTGCTTTATATTATGATGGGAATTGCTGCGGGTTTAGTTTGGAGTCGCATTGATTTTGAAAGAGAAGCTGTGAGAAAAGCATTGATTTTCTTTGTCATTCAATTGGCCTTAAATTCATTGTGGTCTTTTTTGTTTTTTGGTTTAAAGAATCCAATGTTGGCAGGAATCGAAATCGTATTGCTATGGCTTATGATTTATGAAACCTATATTAAATTTGGAAAAATCGATAAAATTGCGGGTTATTTGTTTATTCCTTATATTCTTTGGGTCAGTTTTGCATCTGTTTTGAATGGAAGTATATGGTGGTTAAACCGATAATTTAGTTGCAATTTTTAAGAGCCAAACTTAAAATTAAGATATCGAATTTGCTACAATAAAACCACTCGTCCAAGCATTTTGAAAATTATATCCTCCGGTTATGGCATCTATATTTACGATTTCTCCTGCAAAATAAAGGTTTTCGTGTAGTTTACTTTGCATTGTTTTAAAGTTAATTTCTTTTAAATCAATTCCACCTGCAGTAACAAATTCTTCCTTAAAAGTACTTTTCCCGTTGACTTGAAAACTGGCATTTGTCAATTGATTCGATAAATTTTGCAACTGATTTTTAGACAAATCAGCCCATTTGGTTTCTGATTCAATTCCGGAAGCTAAGACTAAACTCTCCCACAAACGATTGGGAAAATCAAAAGGAGATTTTTTAGAAACGGCTTTTTTAGCATGTTCTTGTTTTAAATCTTTTAATATTTTTTCAGCATCTTCGGTATCAATATCATTCAGCCAATTTACATAAATTGTAAACTGATAGTTTTTGTCAAATAAGATACGAGCGCCCCAAGCAGATAATTTTAATATGGCCGGACCACTCATTCCCCAATGCGTAATCAATAAGGGTCCTGTCGATGTCAATTTAGTGTCCTTCACTTTTACACTAACCTGAGCTGCAACTCCAGGTAATTCTTTTATTCTGGCATCTTTGATGTTGAAGGTAAATAGGGAAGGAACTGGATTTATTATTGCGTGACCAAAGGTTTGTAGCATTTCCCATATTTTAGGATTACTTCCGGTTGCCAAAATAAGTTTTTCGGCAATGTAATTTTCATTTTGCGTTTCTACTTTCCAATAGTTTTCCGTTTTGAAAATCGATTGAACACTTTGGCCTGTTAAAACAGAAATTCCTAAGTCGTTTGTAGCTTTCAAGAAACAATCAATTATGGTTTGCGAGCTATTTGATTCGGGAAACATTCGTCCGTCGTCTTCAATTTTCAGGGCTACGCTATGTTTTTCAAACCATTCGATTGTGTCTCCAGAACAAAATTGATGAAATGGACCTCTTAATTCTTTTTCGCCACGAGGATAAAATTTAACCAATTCATTGGGATCAAAACAAGCGTGTGTAACATTACATCTACCGCCGCCTGAAATTCTAACTTTTGTTAAAACTTCTTTCCCGCGTTCCAAAATAGCCACTTTTAGTTTGGGATTCTTTTCAACTATATTAATAGCTGTAAAAAATCCTGCAGCACCTCCACCAACAATTATAATGTCAAAATTCTGGTTCATATTTTATCTGGGAAATCAGTGATGATTCCATTTACTTTAAAGGATTGCATCTTTTGAATGTCTTCTTTGGTATTAACGGTCCAAGGAAAAACCTGAATTCCTTTTTCCTGAATTTGTGTTGTGTTTTCTTTGGTCAATAAAGGAAAATAAGGATGAATCGCTTCGGCTTTCATAAACTTGGCGAAAGAAAAAGCAAGTTCTAATTCGGTTTCAGTTAAAATCCCAATTGGAATTTCGGAATTCAAAAAGCGAACTTGCTGAACCGCATTCCAATCAAAACTAGAAACTAAAAACTGTTTGTAATTCCAGTTTTTATTCGAAACATACTTTTCTATAAGTGAAACGACTTTACCTGCAGTTTCATAGCTTTTCAATTCAATATTGATTAAACAACTTTGGTTAACCAAGTCAAAAACTTCAGAAAGCATTGGAATTTCATATTCTTCTTCTATTCGGAATGCTTTTAATTCGGACAAAGATAGTTTATTTACCAAACCTTTTCCGTTGCTAGTTCGGTCAATAGTTTCGTCATGAATTACCACGATTTCCCCATCTGAACTCAAATGGACATCCAATTCAATTCCGTCAATACCACTATTTATTGCGAATTCAAAACCAAACAACGTGTTTTCGGGAGCGTATCCTTTGGCACCACGATGACCGATTTTTAGTATTTTATTCATGAGTTATTTTTCGAGTAAAAACTCCAATGGAATTCCGAGTCTTTCACTCCAGGATTTTTCGGAATGGTCTTTGCCTGGGAAGAATTTTGTTGACCAATTTTTATCGGTGAACCCTTTATTTTTCATTAGTTCATCTACTTTTTTCTGCAAAGGTGGATACAAAGCATCGAGTGTTTGGTCGCCGTTGTCAAAATAGATTTTATGAGTTTTGGGTTTTGGTAAATTTATTTTTAAATAGTTTAAAAAAGCATCGGGAATAGGATTATTTTCAACCGAAAAAATTCCAGGCCAATGCGTAGAGAGGCAAGCGACGCCGCCAATAACTTCTGGATATTCGCAAATAGCGTAGAGTGAAATTAGTCCGCCCATGCTGCTTCCTGCCATAAAAGTATTGTTTCGATCTTTATAAACGGAATATTTTTGATCTATAATTGGTTTAAGTTCTTGAATTATGAATTTTAAATATGCATCAGAATTGGGTTGAAAATTAGTAGATATTCTCCCTTTATCTTGAAGCGCTTTGCTAATCGTATCTTTTTGCGCCGGATTCAGATTTTCAAAAGGTTTTTGAGGAAAATATCTGGCATGACGAGTGTTTCCAATACTCCAAATCCCAACGACGATAAAATCCCTAACCTTAGATTGGTCTAATAATCGACTTGCAACTTCTTCTACTTCCCAAGCTTGTTTGTTCCAAGTAGTTAGTGCGTCAAAAAGCATTTGGCCATCGTGCATATACAAAACGGCGTATTTTTTTTGGGAACTATAATTCTCTGGAAGCCATACATCGATATTCGTATCTTCTATAAATTTGGATTTAAACGCTTCTATTCTTTCGATGCTTCCATGATCAACTTTTTGTAAAGTTTGTGCATCAGCAATTAGACTAAAGAAAGTTGAAAATGATAGAAGGATAAATAGCTTTTTCATAGTTTATTTTGTCGAACCTCAAAGATATCGAATCTTTGAGGTTTCTTTTAATAACAATTATTAGTTCAGTTCCAATATCAAAACGGAATTACTTTCTAGGCTAAAGTCACTTTCCAAATTATATGATTTTCCTGATATTACATCTTTCCCTGTTTTATAATTTTGGATGTTTTCCTGAAAGCGATTGGTTTTAAT
>CANEZU010000110.1 GCA_947444255.1 Flavobacteriaceae bacterium
CCAATTTTCGCAAATTTTGTTCTAGCAGATGAGATCAATCGTGCACCAGCGAAGGTACAATCGGCCTTGCTTGAAGCGATGCAGGAAAAACAAGTAACTATTGGTGACACTACTTTTAAATTAGACCGTCCGTTTTTAGTATTGGCGACCCAAAATCCAATCGAGCAAGAAGGAACTTATCCTTTGCCTGAAGCACAAGTCGATCGTTTTATGTTGAAAACCGTGATTGATTATCCAAAAATGGAAGACGAAAGAATGGTGGTTCGTCAAAATTTAAAAGGAAGTTACGAAAAAGTAAATGCGGTGGTTTCTGTAGAGCAAATTATTCGTGCTCAAGAAGCCGTTCGTGAAGTTTACATGGATGAAAAAATTGAAAAATATATTCTTGATATTGTATTTGCAACCCGTTATCCGGAAAAATACAAATTGGAAAATTTAAAACCTCTTATTAGTTTTGGAGCTTCACCACGTGGAAGTATCAATTTAGCAAATGCTGCAAAATGTTATGCCTTTATCAAACGTCGTGGTTATGTAATTCCAGAAGATGTGCGCGCCGTAGTTCATGATGTTTTACGTCACAGAATTGGTATTACTTATGAGGCTGAAGCTGAAAATATAACATCGTTAGATATCATCAATAAAATTATCAATGAAATTGAAGTGCCTTAAAAATTTGTTTACTGTTTAAAGTTTCAAGTTGTTGAATTAGGAACTTGAAACCTTTAGCTTTTAAACTTTAAACAAATTAGAAATGGAAACAAAAGAACTCCTTAAAAAGGTCCGAAAAATAGAAATTAAAACCCGAAGGTTGAGTGATCATATCTTTTCGGGAGAATACCATACTTCTTTCAAAGGTCGCGGAATGACTTTTAGTGAAGTGCGTCCGTATCAATTTGGCGATGATATTCGTTCAATTGATTGGAATGTAACAGCACGCTACAATGAAGCTCATGTCAAAGTTTTTGAAGAAGAACGGGAATTGACTATGATGTTGATGGTTGATATTAGTGGTTCGGAGAGTTTTGGAACACAAAAACAATTTAAAAAAGACATAGTCACTGAAATTGCCGCAACAATGGCTTTTTCAGCTACCCAAAATAATGATAAAATTGGTCTGATTTTGTTTTCTGACCAAATTGAATTGTATATTCCACCCAAAAAGGGGAGATCTCATGTACTGCGAATCATTAGAGAATTGATAGAATTCCAACCTAAAAGTCACAAAACAGATATTGCTCAAGCATTGAAGTTTTTGTCAGGTACCCAAAAAAAGAAAGCAATTGTATTCGTGATTTCCGATTTTATGTCTGAAGAGTACGAACAAACATTAAAGATTGCTTCTAAAAAACATGATATAACAGGTATTAGAGTGTATGATATTCGGGAAGAAAAAATGCCAAATATCGGAATGGTTTCCATGTTAGATGGAGAAACCGGAGAAACACAATTGATTAATACAGGTTCAAAATCGGTACGAATCAATTATGAGAAATACTATCAGGAAAAAGTCAAATATTTCAAGGAAACCTTTAGTAAATCGGGTGCTGGAGTTGTAAACACAAGGGTTGACGAAAGTTATGTTACTAAGTTATTGGGTTATTTTAAATCAAGATAAGGATTTTCAAAGTTAGATTAGCAAAAACAGAAGCAACCGACATTAAAAAAATGAATTTAAAACGCTACTTATTAATACTATTGTTTTCGACAGCTGTTTTCGCACAACAAAAACAGCTTGTAACAAGTATTGATACTACAAAAAATAAAATTGGAGCTGAGTTTAAACTTACGCTAAAAACATCGGTTGATACATTAACGAAAGTGGTTTTTCCGAATGCGAAAAACTTTGGTTCCTTGGAAGTTATCCGATCCTACGCAATTGATACGATTAAAAAAGACAATCGGTATGAATTAGTCAAAAGATATGGTTTGACACAATTTGATAGCGGTAAATTCATGATTCCGAGAATTCCCGTTTTGATTAACAAGAAACCTTTTTACTCAGACAGTATTGCAGTCCAAGTTTCGAATGTGGTTGTGGATACGCTAAAGCAAAAAATGTTTGATATCAAACCAATTGCGGAGGTGCGTTCTGATAATTCCTGGATCTGGAAATTAGTATTGATTTTACTTTTATTTGCAGGAATTGGCGTTTTTGTTTATTGGTATTTAAAAATTCGACAAAAGAAAAAAATTGAAGAAGAATTATACAAAACACCTATTGAAAGAGCTACCAATTTGCTCAATAGCTTAGAGAAAAAAGAGCTTTGGCAAAAGGGAGAAGTAAAAGCCTATTACAGTGAATTGACAGATATCACAAGGAATTACATTGAAGAAGCTATTGATATTCCAGCGATGGAAAGTACAACATCCGAATTAATAGAAGGATTAAGAGCTGCTTCTGTCAAAAAGAAAATGACACTTTCTAAAGAGATTATCGAGAACTTGGAAAAAGTGTTGAAGCAAGCTGATTTAGTTAAATTTGCCAAATCTAGACCTTTAGATTTTGAAATTACGGAAGACAGAAAGAAGATTGAAAAAGCAATTGTAACCCTAGATAAATCGATTCCGATTGTTGTCGAAGAAGAAGAGGAATCCATGTTGAATGAATTGCAAAGACAAAATCAGTTAAAGATTCAGTTGCGAAAAAAGAGAAACAAACGAATTGTTATTGCTATCAGTTCAGTGGTTTTACTCCTCGCATTAACTACTACTTTTTTTATTGCAACTAAAGGATTTGATTTTGTAAAAGATACTGTTTTAGGAAACGCTTCTAAAGAATTACTCGAAGGAGAATGGGTTTCTAGTGAATATGGAAATCCAAGCGTGAAAATTGAAACACCCGAAGTTTTGAAAAGGACCGATTTGACTAAAACCCTGCCCAAAGACGGAATGGCTTTAATTAAAGAAATGCAATCTTTTGCTTATGGAAGTTTTTCTAATAGTTTTTATGTAATGGTTTCGACTATTAAATATAAAAAAGAAACAACGGTAGACTTGTCAAAATCGATCGAAAGTTCCTTACAGATTTTGGAATCTCAAGGGGCACAAAACATGATTGTTAAGAAAGAAGATTTCGATACCAAAGAGGGAATTAGTGGGATAAAAGGCTATGGCACTTTTTCTAAAATAGACGCAAACAATCAAACTAGCACTAAAATATATTATGAAATTTTGCTCTTCAGCCAAGAAGGCGGATTACAGCAAATTTTGATATTTCACGAAGAAGGGGATAAATATGCCAATGAAATTTCGGCTCGAATATTAAATGCTGTTGAACTTAAAAAAGTAAGCCAATAATGAAAAATATCACTTTTTTAAACCCAGAGTTCTTTTGGTTATTTCTATTGATTCCAGTGGCTATTGTTTGGCTCTTTTGGAAAAGAAAACAGCAAACACCCACGTTGAAAATTAGTTCTTTGAAAGGATTCGCAAGTTCGGGTTTTACCATTCCAAAACTAAAACCGTTTTTATTTGTGTTCCGGATTTTAGCGTTGAGTGCACTAATTGTAGCCATGGCCAGACCAAGAACGGTCGATGTGAGCAATAAAACCAAAACAACCAAAGGGATCGACATCGTAATTGCAGTTGACGTTTCGGGAAGTATGTTGGCCAAAGATTTTAAGCCCAATAGAATGGAAGCGCTAAAAAGAGTCGCAGATGATTTTGTGGAGCAAAGACCAAATGACAGAATCGGACTGGTAGTTTATGCGGCGGAAGCGTATACTAAATCACCCGTAACCAGTGATAAAGCAGTAGTTTTAGATGCAATTAATGGCATTAAATACGATAACGTTTTGCAGGACGGAACGGCAATCGGAATGGGTCTTACAACGGCTGTAAACCGTTTAAAAGACAGCAAAGCCAAAAGTAAAGTGATTATTCTCCTTACAGATGGTGTCAATAATGCCGGTTTTATTGAACCAGAAACCGCTTCTGATATTGCACAGCAGTATGGAATAAAAGTATACACAATTGGAATTGGAACTAATGGTATGGCCGAATTTCCCTATGCTATTGCGCCAAATGGTCAATTTTTGTTCAAAATGATGCAAGTTGAAATTGACGAAAAACTAATGCAAATTATTGCGAAGAAGACAGGTGGTAAATATTTTAGAGCTACTAGTAATACAAAATTGGCTCAAATTTATGGTGAAATCAATAAACTGGAAACTACCGAAATTGAAGAACTACGGTTTTATGATTATGATGAAAAATACAGATCATTAGTATGGATTGCGGGCTTATTAGTCCTAGTGGAAGTGGGTTTAAGAAATACAATTTTTAGAAGTTTTATATAAAATTATGTACGAATTAGAAGAAAAAGGCTACTTATATCTCTTATTTATTATTCCGATTTTGGTTGTGGTTTTCTTATATGTTCAATATTGGAAAAGAAAGAAACAAAGAGAATTTGGTGATATTGAATTAGTTCGAAAATTAAGCCCGGAGAAATCAATTTTCAAACCAGTTTTGAAGTTTTCTATTGTGTTGTTGGCCCTAATTGCTTTAATTTTTGGTTTAATTAATCCAAAAATGGGAACCAAGATGGAAACCGTAAAGCGTGAAGGAATTGATATCGTTTTTGCTATAGATGTTTCTAAAAGTATGCTGGCCGAAGATGTCGCTCCAAGTAGATTGGATAAAAGCAAGCAAATTGTTTCGCAGATTATTAATCAATTGGGAAATGACCGAATTGGAATCGTGGCCTATGCAGGAAGCGCTTTCCCCGTATTGCCAATCACCACTGATTATGGTGTAGCAAAAATGTTTTTGCAGAGTATGAATACCACCATGGTTTCCTCCCAAGGAACATCATTGGATGATGCAATTAAATTATCGGCTACTTTTTTTGATAAAGGGAATAAAATAAGCAAGTTGTTGATTATGATTTCGGATGGGGAAGACCATTCGGAAGGTGCAGCAGATGCTGCGGCAGAGGCGAATAAAACCGGAATGAAGATTATTACTATTGGTATTGGAACTGAAAAAGGAGGACCTATTCCTTTGAAAAGAAATGGAATTGTAGAGAGTTTTCAAAGAGATAATAATAATGAAGTGGTGACTACCAAATTAAATCCGGAAAGTTTGACAGCAATTGCAAAAGCAACTAAAGGAGGTTATGTTAATGGAAACAATACCAAAGAAGTTTTAGAATATATTAAAAAAGCATTGGAAAATATTGAGAAAACAGAATTTGAAGCAACACAGATGGCTAATTTTCAATCGCAATTTCAATGGTTTCTTGGGATAGCATTCGCATTGTTGTTTTTAGATATTTTCCTATTAGAAAGAACAACCAATTGGATTAAGAAGTTGAATTTATTTAATGAAAAGGGATAATGAGGAATTTAATTATATTTGGTTTTATTTTATTTTCTGTAGTGATTTTCGCTCAGGAAAAAGATACCCATTTGCCCAAAGCAAATGAAGAATTTACAGCCAAAAACTATACGGAAGCGGAGGCTGATTATAGAATTTCACAATCCAAAACACCAAAAAATGCGATTTCTTCTTATAATTTAGGAAATGCCATTTACAGACAAAATCAATCTAGCGAAGCTAAAAACTCCTACATAAGAGCGATTGAAAAGAGTAAAACGAGAGCTGAAAAACATCTTGCATTTCATAATTTGGGGAATGTTTTTATGAACGAGAAAAATTATACGCAAGCAGTAGAAACCTATAAAAACGCTTTACGGAACGATCCTAGCGACGAAGAAACAAGATATAATTATGCTTTGGCCAAAAAAATGTTGAAAGACAATCCGCCAAAAGACGATAAAAAAGACAAGAAAGATAAGAAGGACAAAGACAAGAAAGACGACAAAAAAGACAAAGACAAAGACAAAAAAGACGACAAGAAGGACAAAGATAAGAAAGACGATAAAAAGGACGGTGAAAAAGATAAAAAGCCGGATAATGGGAAAAAGGACAAACCCGATGGTCCTCCAAAACCAAAACCCGGCGGAATTTCTAAAGAAAGAATGCAAAATTTAATGGACGCCGTGAACAATGAGGAAAAGAAAGTTCAGGATAAAGTTAATGCTCAAAAAGTGAAAGGCAGACCTGTGAAAACAGAAAAAGATTGGTAGTTTTAATTTATATTATAGATACAAACGATTAGACATACAATGAAAAAGTATATTTTTCTTTTATTATTAAGTTTCAACGGACTTTTGGCACAGGTTCAATTTGAAGCAAAAGTGAGTAAAACCACGCTAGGTCTCAATGAAAGATTAAGGGTAGATTTTATGATGAATGAAGATGGGGATAATTTTACTCCACCTTCCTTTGAAGGTTTTAGAATAGTAGGCGGACCAAGCCAACAAGTAAGTCAATCCTGGATTAATGGAAGAAGTTCCTTTAATAAATCCTATTCCTATTTCTTGTTGCCAATGCAAAAAGGAACTTTGGTCATTAAACAAGCCGCTGTCGAAATTAACAATCAGATTTATAAAACAAATCCAATAAAAGTGGTTGTTACCGCAGCAGTAGACCAACCTCGGGATGTAAATGATCAATCTGCACCTCAGATATCTGCTGATGATGCGATTCATTTAGTTGCCGAAATTTCGAAAGGGAATCCTTATGTGAATGAACCTATCACGGTAGTTTACAAGCTTTATTTTAGTTATAACATTGGAATAACCAATTGGAGAGAACTTAATAAACCCAAATACAATGACTTCTGGAGTCAAAATATTGATATCAAACAATTGGCTGCCGAAGAGGGGAAATACAACGGAGAAAAATACAGATTTGTCGTCTTAAGAAAGACGGTTCTTTATTCCCAAAAATCAGGTAAATTAGTAATTGAGCCTTTATCACTTGATATTGATGTACAATTACCAACAAACAGACGAAATATTTTCGGTCAGGTTCAGGTAGTAGATGATCACAAAAGAGTTTCGGCGGGAAGCAAAACAATTACAGTTAAACCACTTCCAGAAGCTGGTAAGCCAGCAGATTTTTCGGGAGCTGTGGGTAAATTTAGTTTCACAGTAACACCCTCAAAAACCAATCTTAAAAATGGGGAATCCCTAGATTTAAAAGTTTTAGTTAGTGGAAAAGGGAATTTAAAATTATTTACTTTACCAAAACCAATAGTTCCGAGTTCACTTGAAATGTATGATCCTGTTCACAATGAGCAAGTACAAACGCCACTTACTGGGATGAACGGACAAATAGGAGATAACTATACGATCATTCCACAATTTAAAGGGAAATACCCTATTAAACCTATGTCTTTCACCTATTTTGATTTGGATTCCAGAACCTATAAAACCATAAGTTCTCCTGAAATTATGGTGAATGTTATGGATGGACCTTCAGCGGGAGAAAATC
The DNA here is from genome assembly GCA_947444255.1 of Flavobacteriaceae bacterium. GTDB lineage: Bacteria > Bacteroidota > Bacteroidia > Flavobacteriales > Flavobacteriaceae > Flavobacterium. The sequence continues at coordinate 7,345 of CANEZU010000110.1, forward strand.
CGATTGCCACAAAATCAGGTGTTACTAAAATACAAATTAGTGCAGAAGAGCAATTCAAATTTATTAAGCTAAAAACAAGTCTTTTGGCTAGTAATAAGCCATCTTTTTTCGGCTCAACTGCTTTTTATTTAATGATGTTAGCTCCTTTTTTCCTTATTCCAATTGTGGTTTTGGCGAAAAAGAAAAAGGAAGCACTAGACGGTGATGTTTTAGGAAATAGAATAAAATTGTCCAATAAATTGGCTAAAAAATATTTATCAGAAGCTAAAAAACAAATTGACAACAAGGAGCCTTTCTATATTGCTTTAGAAAAAGCGATGCATAATTTCTTGAAGGCCAAATTACACATTGAAACTTCGGAAATGAGTAAAGATAAAATCCAGGAAATTTTATTGTCCAGAAACGCCAAGGAAACAAGCGTTCAGGCTTTTATCGATCTGACGGAGAACTGTGAATTGGCTCGTTATGCGCCATCATCCAGCGTTGCTATCCAACAGGATTTTGATAAGGCTGTTTCCATAATTTCAGAATTAGAAAAACAAATCTAACAATTGATAATTTATAATTAACAATTA
>CANEZU010000111.1 GCA_947444255.1 Flavobacteriaceae bacterium
ACATGGATTGGAAATCCTAATGTTTCTCACGATCATACCGTAAAAAGAGATAAAAACCTGTTTTTAGATTATATGAAAAACACATATAAAATCCTTATGACAAGAGGTATGAAAGGATGCTATGTTTATTTTGAAGATAAAGAAACAGAACTCTTTTTTAAATCAAGAATGGAAAAATTTTAATTAACCCAGACCGTCCAGAAATCCCCTCCAACTAATTAGCGCTAATTTGCAATCACTGCCCACTCACTCAAGAAAATTCCACTTTAGTTCGAATAAATACATCCGTATATATATTTAAAAAAAAAATGAACACTTATCCTTTAGTAAGTTTAAATTTTTGTGCTCTTTCTGTTAACTTGAATAAACAAATAAAATCTAAGTAATTTATTTATAAAATTTCTGTTTGACTTTCATGGTATTAAAAAACCAATAATTAAAATTATTCTTACCAAAGCTCTTTTTAACAAAACGTAACTGTTTTTATAATAAGTTTATTACTTCTGCTAGAACATGTCGTAAACTTATGATTACAAACACATTAACCCATAAATGAAATTCATTTAAACATCCTTTTTTATTCCTTCCTCACTAAATTAAGTGAGGAAAATATACCCTAATTTAGTGAGGCTTTTCTGAAAATTAATAGGTTACATTTAAAAAAATAAATATTTTGAATTATTCTGCTAAAGTTTATTAGCATATCGAATCATAGTAAACAAGGATAGCATTATTTCGTAATATTTTTCATAAATATATTTTAAATAATTTAAATAAAAAGAATTAAAAAGAATGTATGATCCAACAAACAGTCGGTACCGTTTTTTAATACTTAAAAGTTATAATGGTCTTCGCAGATTTCCTATTAATGTAAAAAATTCAGACCAAGAAACAGTAATTATTCCAAAAAATGACATCCCTGCTCATGGTTCTTACGGAGCCTTGCTTTTTAAACCGGAGTGGAGAGCCAAAAGAGAAGAAATACTTATTCGAGATAATCGATCTTGTGTAATTTGCAAAAACAACTTAAGTCTACAAGTACACCATCGCCAGTACCATTTCGTAGTAAAAGAAAATCAATTTAAACTCCCTTGGCAATATCCTGGAAACCTATTAATAACCTTATGTGAATCCTGCCATAAAAGAGGACATAGCAAATTCAAAGTTCCAATAATAAATATTTAAAACTATCCTAAATGGGCCTATTTAATTTTTTTAACAGTAAGAGTCAAGTCGCCAATAGCGTTGATAATCTGCCAAATCTTTCTACAATGCAAAACTTACAAGAAATTCCTGAAAATGTCTTTGTCGAAAAGGACAAACCACAAAGTTCTTCACCTGAAGAAAAGAATGTTTCAACAGCCTCTGAAAACGGAATCAATCTATTATTCCAATTTCTTGAAAGAAACCATGAAGGCAAAGGTTTTGAAGATGCATTAGTTAATCCAGACAATACGCATCTTGTTCAAAATATTGAAGCTCTTAAAAATGATTTAGAAAGAACAATTAAAAAGTTAAAAATCTTTTATGAAGATTTTATCAGAGAAATAAATTTTCATATTGTTAGTAGAAGTAGAAGCGGAATGGTTGATACGGTTGAAGAATTAAGTGTTAAAAAAGATACTGCAGAAAGTCATATTAGACAAATTATCGAAATTGAACAAGAAGCATTTAATAATAAAGGCATTGCTCAAGGGGTGATAATTAGCTACACAAGAGGATTCAGAAATGGATTAGCAGCAATATCGAACCATTCGATAATGAAAAAAAACTTTTAAATTAAGTATTATGAAAAGTAAGTGGATCAGTTTTGGTTGTTTCTTAATTGGATATAATTATGATATAATCAATAATTCGAGTGAAATTGCAGCAAAAGCAGTAAAACGTTATACTTCTGCAATTATGATTGTTTGTATTCTATGGGCTTTTATTGGCTATATATTTACAAATCGCTATATGCATGCAGGAATTTTGGGATCTATAGCAGGTGCTGCATTATTTGTAATAATTATTATTCAAATAGAACGTCAAATAATTTTATCAATTGATCCCAGTGATTGGCTATATATTACAAGAGGAGTACTTGCAATTATGATGGCTATATTAGGTTCGGTTATTATTGATCAAATAATTTTTAAAGATGATATCGAATTAGAAAAAATCACTTTTAATGAAGCAAGAGTTAATAAAGCGTTACCCGCTAAAACAGAAGAACTAAGATATCAAATTGCAGCTATAGATTCGGCTATTTCTAAAAAAGAGGTAGAACGAATGAATCTTTTAGCAGATATTTCAAAAAATCCTACAACTAAAACCTTTTCTACACAAGCAACATCTAGATCGGATAGAAAAACTACAATTGATACAGCATCAGGAAAATCAATTACTACTGAAAAAGTCGTTCCAGTAATGGTGACTACTGTCGGAACTATTTCTAACCCTAATATTTCTTTTATTGCACCAATAGAACAAATTATTACTGATTTAAGAAGTGAAAAATTAGATAAGGAAACAGCATTATTAAATATCAGGCCACTATTAGAGAAAGATGTTGCTTCAAAAGTTGGTTTTTTAGATGAATTAAAAGTCATGTTTTCACTAATTTCAAATTCTAGAGTTGCATTAGCAATATGGGGACTTTGGTTTTTTGTTTTGTTGACTATGGAATTGCTTGTTTTAATAAGTAAAATGAATGATAAAGAAAACGATTATGATAGAACCATAAAACATCAAATGGATCTTTACGTGAGAAAGCTGGAATTATTTAATAAGATGTCTCTTAAAGAGAACATTTAAGTGAATAGTAGATTTTATATTTTCAAAAGAATGGCAAGAAAACAGTAAAGTAAACTAAGCGCAAAAGATAAAAACCTCACACACTCTTTTGGTTAGTTTAACTTTGTGTTTTTATAAATAATTTCTTAAAAAATATATCGGGAATTGCCTTTAAATTTGAAAATTAATTCGATTCTTTATTATGAAAAAAAAACTTTAATTAAAAATCATGAAAAAAATAGTATTAGGATTATTGATGGCGGTGAGTTTTTACTCAAATGCTCAAAAAGATACTCTAATCCTTTCTACAATCAATCCAAATGTTTATGATGCAAAAGCATTAAAAGCATTTGGTAAGCAATTTGAAAATAGACAAACTTTTGAGAGTGTTAAGCATTACAATGGCAATGTTTATAAGTTAGGAGATAAATTTAAATTGGGAATACCTCAAAAAGTTCTAGGAGCTCTTGAAAACACTCATTTTTTGGGTATTTATGCTGGAGATGCTATTTCTACAATTATTCCAGCAACAGACATTTTCACAACATTAAGATTGCCTGGACAAGGTTTTAGTGGAGCGGAATGTACTGTAATAAAAATTGGGGTAAGAAAAACATTTGGTTTTGCTATACCTTTTATTGTATTCTCATGTTTAGGTACGGAAATAAGTATCGCTTCGATAGATGCCTCTTTAATTACAAAAGAATTGATAGACTCAAATGCAACTATGAGTAGTGAAGAAGCAATTTCAAAACTAAAAGAATTTAAAGAAAAACTTGACTTGGAATTGATAAGCAAACAAGAATATGATTCCCAAAAAAACGAACTATCCAAATTTATTAAATAATAATTATGAAAAAGATTGTATTAGGATTATTGATGATGATGAGTTTCTACTCAAATGCACAAGAATATAAATTAGAAGAAAAGTCGGTGACTGGAATTTTTGAAGCGAATGGTAAAACCAAAGCTGAACTATTTTCAGCAATTAACAAATGGATTTCTGTTAATTACAACTCCGCAAATAGTGTTATTCAATTAAATAATTTAGAATCAGGAACAATAATTGTTAAAGGCATTAATTCGATTGTAAATAAAAGTTTTATTAAATCATTTCTACATCCTGATTTACAAAAAAAAACATCCTTTAATACTATGACTTATAACTTCAGTCATTTAATTGAAATTAATATAAAGGATAATAAATTTAGAGTAAAGTATCTTATAACAAAATACGAAGATTATGAGAGCGATAATGAAATATTTAAAAGAATAAACTTTGAAGGGGTTGATAATAATACTGTAGAGAATTATAATGCTCTTGCTGATGGTCTTTTAGAAACTTTTATGATTGATAAAAAAAATAAACAAGCAATGAGAGATGCTATGAAGCCAATGCTTAATGAAATGAATTCAAGTTTGGAAAATGATATAAAGAATACTTTACAATCAATTTATAAAACCGCTACAGAAAAAGCAGAAGGTTGGTAGAGTAAGTACTTTAATTAGCATCAAATATAATTGCATCATTACTATTTTTCAATGGTTTGATTCTGATAACCATTACTGTTAAGCATAGAGTAATTAAAATAAAATTTGAATAGAATATATAAAAACAGGCCACTATTCAAAATAAAAATGCCCCAGAAAATTATTTAGAAAAAAACAGTCTAATTGAAAAAACTCGTACTTTTTTTAATAGCTTTTCGGATACGGTAAAGTTTGAAAACATAATAGTAAATCCCATGCCTTATGAAGATCATGCAATAAATATAATAACACCGGATTATCTTAAAAAAGAATTGCAAAGAAGGAGTATTAGAATTAAAGATGTTCAGATTGCTACAGGCCTAGAAACGTCAAGTATATCAGCATGGGTAAACGGTATAAGGCCAATGAGCAATATTGTAAAGGCAATGTTTTATTTTTACCTAAAAAGTAATATTAGTGATTATGATAAAATCTAAAAACAGCCTATTGTTACAAGCTTGATAAATCTCTAGTATATCCCAATTCCTAACCATCACCTTTAAAATTTAACAATAACCTAATACTAATTTTGCTCTAAGCAAAACCCGTTTTTTAACATACTAATTTGAAATTCAATAACATAAATTCAATAATACTTACAAGAATCCTACTAAAGTCCATTTAATTATTGCAAATTGTACTACTCTAATCCATTAGATCAGTATGAAACATCCGACAAAGTACACCCCGATCCTATTAGACTTCCTTAAAAACGGGGATGACAATTACCTCGAAATGCTGGAATAGTCAGAAACACTACCCGATCTTGAGCAACCCGATGTACTTCGTGAAATAGCCCTTCTTCATAGAGAACGTTTCAATAGCACGGGTGAAAAGGATTTAATAGACAAAGCAAAAATAATCGAAAAAGGAGTTGACGATTTCGAACAAGATATCCTAAACAAAAAACTAGATAAAGCCATGTTCATGATGCAGTTTAATAATCCTAATTTTGAGAAAATTGAACTTGACAGAGACAAGGTAATGGCACATTTAATCTTAGCTCGAAGAGAGTTAATGAAAAACTTCCTATCCCGACCCGAAGACAGCAGAGAGTTAAAAAAAGTAGGAAGACAATTAATTAAAATGGAAAAAGATAACGAATACTACAATCCCGCCAACTGGAGTAAAATGTTCCCCTAAGAATCACCACGGATTAAGCAATTAATACAAATCCTATAGACTTCCGCCAATTCGCTTGTGCGAAATTGCATTCTATGCCCTCCAAAACAAGCTACTTTTTTCAAACTTCGTTTAATAAAACTATACTAATTAAATCAACACAAACTCCTAGCCCTCATTGTAGCCCTAGTCTTAATTTAAATCTCTTCCAAACATCCCCCAAACACCCTTTCAGTTAATAACTATTTACGCCCAATTCCTAACAACCAATTTCAATCTTCTCTAATTTTGTAGCATGAAATTACGGAGCCTCCATATTACCCTAAAACTAGAAATATACATTCCGGATTATAACACCAAAAACGAATAAACTAAAACCCAATTATGTTCGCCCTAATCGATTGCAACAACTTCTACGCCTCTTGCCAAAGAGTCTTCGAACCCCATTTAAGAAATCAGCCCATCGTGATTCTTTCTAATAATGACGGTTGTGTAATCGCGCGTTCCAACGAAGCCAAAGCACTCGGTATTCCAATGGGAGCTCCGGCATTCGAATACAAGAAAATATTCGAAGAAAACAAAATCTTTGTCTATTCCTCCAATTATGCTTTATACGGTGATATGAGTTCCCGCGTAATGAACATCCTTTCGACCTATTCGCCCGAAATGGAAATCTACAGCATCGATGAAGCCTTTCTGAAATTCAAAGGCTTCGAAATGTTCAATCTCGAAGAGATTGGCTTAGACATGCAGCGAAAAGTGACCAAGAATACAGGAATTCCGGTAAGTGTCGGTATAGCTCCAACCAAAGCCCTGGCCAAAGTAGCCAACAAAGTAGCCAAGAAGTTCCCAGAACGTACCAAAAGCGTCTATACTATAGACACTGACGAAAAGCGAATCAAAGCTTTAAAATGGACTAAAATAGAAGATGTTTGGGGCATTGGTAGAAAGTATGCCAAAAGATTACAAGCCAAAAATATTTTCAATGCCTATCAATTCACCCAATTGTCTGACGAATGGGTTCGAAAAGAAATGGCTGTAGTAGGCCTAAGGTTAAAACACGAACTGGAGGGAAAACCAACATTAGATTTAGAAGCTCCCAAAAACAAAAAGATGATTGCCACGACGCGATCATTCGAAAAAATGTACACCAAAATCGAGGAACTCTCCGAAAGAGTATCCACCTACACAGCATCCTGTTCCGAAAAACTCCGAAAACAAGGCAGCCATTGCAACATGATCATGGTATTTGTCCAAACCAACTATTTCCGCAAAGACCAACCCCAATATTCCCGAAACATAATCATCAATACCGACTTCCCGACCAACTCCACAATCGAGCTCAACCACTACGCACAAATTGGATTAAGAGCCCTTTTCCGAGAAGGCTACCACTACAAAAAAGCTGGCGTAATCGTATTGGGTTTAACACCAAATAACGAAACACAATTATCCTTATTCAACACTTCCAATCCAAAACACCAACCTCTAATGAGTGTGATTGATAAGATGAACAAAAGCTATGGCCTAAACAAAATCAAATTCGCCTCCCAATCCCTCGACCGCCAGTGGAAAATGAAACGGGAAAAACTATCTCCTTCCTTCACCACAAAAATCAAAGAGATTATCTCCATCCAATTATAAAATTCTACTAAAAGTTCAAAATATTTGGATAGATCAACAAACAAAAATTTGTTCCAAAGTGCAGTAGAGCGCAGTAGAGTGCACTCCAGTGCAGCACATGGCACATATCGCACTAGAGCGCACAAAAAGGTGCCAAAGTGCACTACAGTGCATCACATGGCACATATCGCACGAGAAGACGCAATTAGGTAGCAAGTAACTCATTTCAAATTTCGCTAATTTGCTATCGCAAAATTCCATTCCATGCCGGCAAACACAAGCTGTTTATATGGCTAAGTATTCAAAAATTCACTGTCGAATCCGTTAAATCAGTAATCCAATTAACCATCCCAATATCTTTTCTCTAACTAAAAATATAAATAACCTCACTAAAATAGGGGAGTAAAATATACCCAATTTAGGTGAGGTTTTTCTGAAAAGAAAAGCCTTACATTTGATATGAGAATTCATCTAAAACAATTAAAGATGTTTAATTCTCTCCCCCAACTTCTTAAGCACGCCAACCTACGGCAGATTGCTTTAAGTAAAATAACAGAACTAATTAATAAGGAAAAGTCCGACAAAATTAAAGTCTTAGAAATAGGATGATGACAAAACAGCTTATGGATTCACTGTATTCGTTTGCCAAATTAGAGATCATTTTACCAAAGCAACTAAAGGATCATAAAATGAAACAGCTCATTTAGGAGCAATCCTAAATAAGCACAAAAAAAGGAAGAAGATGAGCAGAAAGAGTAGTACTAAAATAATATGTCCCAATTGTCTTTACATTTTTGAGTATACCTATTCCAAAACCGTTTGGGGAGATTCTAATGAAAACAGAGAACTTCTAATGACCG
>CANEZU010000112.1 GCA_947444255.1 Flavobacteriaceae bacterium
AAATGGTTTTTTAGTACTACTACTAGTACTAATAACGCAAAGTTCTTTTGCGCAAGACAAAACTGTAACGGGTAAAGTTACCGACGAAAGCGGATTACCAATACCAGGCGCTAATGTTTTAATAAGTGGGACAACTTCAGGGATCCAAACTGATTTTGACGGTAACTTTTCCATAAGTGCTGTTAATGTTGGAGATGATATTCTGATTTCTTTTGTAGGCTACAAAACAAGAACTATTAGAATTACCCAAAGCAACACCTACAGTGTAGCACTTCAACCTGATGCTCAAATGATGGAAGAAGTTGTTGTTATTGGTTATGGAGTTCAAAAAAAGAAAGACCTAACCAGCTCCATCGCTTCTATTAAAGGAGAAGCGATTCAGGGCTTGGTAACACCGAGTTTTGAAAGCCAATTGGCAGGTAGAGCCTCAGGTGTTCAAATCACCTCTGCTACCGGAATAATTGGGGAAGCTCCAAAAGTACGTATTAGAGGTACTGCTTCTATTTCGTCTGGAACAAATCCTTTATACATAGTAGATGGAATGCCGGTTTATTCCGGAAGTAATGGTGGATTTGCAAGTTCAAATGCGCTGGGAGATATAAATCCGGCCGATATCGAATCTTTTGAAGTATTAAAAGATGGAGCAGCAACAGCTATTTATGGTTCCCGGGCGGCAAATGGTGTAATTATCATTACTACTAAAAAAGGAAAAAAAGGAGCAACTAAAGTAAGCTACAATGTTGTTACCGGTTTTGCTTCTCCAATTCGTACTTTTGACTTATTAGAAACGGAAGACTTTTTAACTATTTCTAATGAAAAAAGAACAAACAGAGGACAAGCTGCTTGGGCTGTTGGTAACGAATTTAATACTGATTGGCAAGCGGCAGTACTGAGAAAAGGAGCCTTTCAAATGGACCATAATCTATCCATTAGTGGTGGTACTGATAAAACAAAATACTATATGTCTATGGGATACACCGAACAAGAGGGTGTAGCACAATCCAATGAAATGTCTCGATATACATTTAGAACTAATATCGAACACCAAGTAAACAATTGGTTAACTATAGGTGGAAATATTGCACTTACACGAACTGAATACAATGGCTTAAACACAGGAGGAAATTCACTTTCCGGAAATATTTTTAATGCGATTCGTCAAGCACCTAATACATCAATTTTAGATCCAACGAACCCTACTGGTTATAATCTTAATTTGACTACAGGAACTGTAGGACAAGGAACCAACTTAGCTCCTATTGGCGATAACATTTCTAATATTGGTTATGTGCTAGCAAATAATAAATTCCAGTCTAAAATCAACAGAACACTAATTAATACGTTCGCTTCTGCAAATATCACCAAAGATATCAATTACAGATTTCAGGCTAGTGTTGACAATCCAATCACCGGTGGATTTTTATATTACAATCCAACTCACGGAGACGGTCGTGGTTCAAACGGTCGACTTCAAAATGACAATACTGATTTGTTAAGATGGAATGTTCAAAATTCACTTTCGTACAACAAAACATTTGCCGAGGATCATAATGTTTCAGCCGTAGCAGTTACAGAATATCAGAAAGAACGAAATGAATATTTCGTTGGTGTGGGTACCGATTTATTAAATGAATTTTACAATCAAAATTTAGTAACTGGGGCATACGGAGTACAACAATCAGGAGGTTCTGTGACTGAAATAGGGATCATGTCCTATATAGGAAGGTTAAGCTACAATTACAAACAAAGGTATTTCGCACAAGCTTCTATACGTAGAGATGGTATTTCTAAATTAAGCCCTGATACACGTTGGAATAATTTCACCGGATATTCTGCTGGTTGGAATATAGCCAATGAAGAATTTATGCAACCCCTATCAAATGTAATCAGTGAATTCAAACTTAGAGCTTCGTATTCTGAAGTAGGTAATACAGAAATCGGAACCTATCCTTATTTAGGACTAACTTCTGCTTCCCAATACGGTGCATTAAACGGTATTGCTTTTACCCAATTCGGTAACAACACCCTACAATGGGAAACTAGTAAAAAAACAGATTTCGGTGTTGATCTAGCATTATTTCAAAACAAAGTTAAATTGACTTTTGATTATTTTAATAATGACATTGACGGTGTTGTTTTACAGGTTCCTACTGCCCCTTCCTTGGGCGTTCCAAGTAATAGAATTTCTCAAAATATTGGACAATTATACAACAGAGGTTATGAATTTTCTACTGACATCAATCTTATCAATAGTGAAGATATAAGATGGGACGTAGGCGCTAATATTACTTTTCAAACCAATAAAGTGACTTCTCTGCCTGGAGGTTTTGATATAGTAGGTGGCGCATCAACTGATCCGCTTATTCAAGCCAACATTATTATTAGAGAGGGAGAATCTGTGAATTCTCTTTTCGGATTTGAATATTGGGGTTCAAATCCCGCTAACGGAAATCCGGTTTATTACAAAGCAGACGGATCACTTGTTCAAGCTAATGTGCTTGCTGGAAATTATTCTACTTTCGATGTGAATAACCCATCAAACATAAGCACTCCGGCTGCCGCTTTAGCGCAGTCTGACAAAAAGATTTTAGGAAGCTCTCTTCCAACCTATTTTGGAGGATTAAACTCTAAAATAAGCTATAAAGATTTTGATTTTGGTTTCCTTTTCCGATTCAGTGGCGGTAACAAAATGTTTAATTCTACTCGAAGAGATTTGATGAATCAAAACTTGAACAACAACAGTACTGAAATCTTAGGCAGATGGCAAAGTGTTGAAAATCCTGGAGATGGATGGACACCGAGACTTTATGCGAGTCAAAATACTTTTTTAAATCAAGCAAGTAACGCAACAACCCGATTTGTAGAGGATGGAGCTTTCATTAGTTTAGACAATCTTTCTTTAGGTTACAAATTACCAAAAGTATTTACAGACCGAATCAAAGTAGATTTAGTTCGTTTCTTCATTCAAGGTCAAAATCTATTAATAATTACTAAATATAAAGGTCTAAATCCTGAAATGGAAAACTTCGGAGTTGATTTAAATGGCACACCACGATCAAAAGTAGTTTCCTTAGGTATTAACGTAAATTTATAAAAAACATGAAAGTATATTTAAAATTCATAGCAATATCCGCTCTGGTATTCGGAACGAGTGCCTGTAGCGAAGAAAAACTTCTCGATTTAAGCCCGATAAATAACATCTCTGTCGAAGAGGCTTATTCGACACCTTCGCTGATTGAAAGTTCCGTAAACGGAATGTACAATGCAGCTGCCATTGGTCAATACAATGGTACCGCTCCAAACGGAGGTAGAGGATTTGTATGGGGCGCTGCCTTTGTACAGCAAGGAGACAATCGAGGAGAAGATGTTATAAATCTTCAGGCATTTTACCAAATTACCTATACTACAACTTGGGACGCTGGTTCAGCTAACAATGTATACTATTGGGTAGATGGCTACCGTTTAATAAACAGATGTAATTTAGTAATTGAAGGAGTTACAACCGCTGTTTCTAATGGGGTTATTACACAAGCCATTGCAGACAATTATATAGGCCAAGCTAAATTTCTTAGAGCAATTACGCATTTTGAATTACTTAGTTATTTTGCCAGATCTTACAATTTTAGTGCTGGAGCATCCCACTTAGGCATTCCTTACAGAGAAGTAGGTGTTGATACGCAAGCAGAAATCGATACCGAACTCTTAAAACCTCGAAATACTGTAGCAGAATGCTATGACAAAGTAATTGCTGATTTAACGGATGCTGAAACTTTAATCACTAATGTAACTTTAACTAAAGCATCCCGTAATGCAGCTATAGCTTTTAAAACTCGAGTTTATTTGCATAAAAGAGATTGGAATAATGTGATCACTGAAGGTCAAAAATTAAACGGAGCCTATACTTTGACTGCTAGTCCAAACGGACCTTTTGCCAATAGTTATGCCAACACCGAATCTATTTTTTCTATTTTGATGGCAGCTACACTTAATCCGGGAGTAAACGCGGCTTTAGCATCACAGTACAAAACTAGAAAATTAGTAAGTATAAGTCCAATTATCTGGAGAGATCCAAGCTGGTTAACTGATGATAAAAGAAGAGAAGAAGGGGTTCTAATTGAAACTGTTGCAGGTATAAAATACACCAACAAATACAAAGATGGTGTAAATTATACCGATGCAGCTCCAGTAATCCGCTATGCTGAAGTTGTTCTAAACATGGCTGAGGCTTATGCTAGACGATCAGCAGGAGATGCTATTCTTTCAGTAGCTGAATTAAATAAAGTAAGAAATAGATCTTTAGCCAATCCTACTACTCAACAATACAACCTTTTTGCATCACAAACTGCTTTAGTAGCTGCAATCATAAAAGAGAGAAGAATTGAATTTTTAATGGAGGGACGTCGTTGGTCTGATATTCACCGACTACAAGGAGATGATTTAGTACCAATAGATGGAATTCCTGCAAAAGTAGCCAATGGTTTACTTGACGCTCCTTCCTATGTATTGAATGGTTCCGCTTTCTCAGGAGCTAGAGCAGAAGCCGCTATTCCAAGTTCTGATTTCAGATTCTTATGGCCAATACCACTTTTAGAAACAAACAACAACCCTACCCTGGCAGCACAACAAAACCCGGGTTGGTAATATAATTATTGATCTAGTCTAGATCTAATACAATATCTAAATGCCTGTTCATTAATTTGAACAGGCATTTTTATTGTTTATAAAAACACGAAGGCTCTAAAAAAAAATAGACAATTGAAAACACATTGAAATTAATCCACAATTCGAACCCAATTAGCATAAAAAAGAGTCTAATTTCTCTGCTATTATCCTAAACATCCTAAATACCTTCGAATCTCTCATAATTTTTAAAAATAGTAAAACATTTTGTTTTCTTATGTTGAGCATTTTTTGAAATAAAAATAAAATTTATTTATAAAAATAAATTGAATACAACATATTAAAATTCAATACATTATAAAATACAATAAACTTAATATTTACCAAAAAAGCTTTAACATAAAATAAACAAGATGTATTTTAAAAAAAATCAAAAAATAAATTCAAATATTAACATATAAATGGTATTTTTTATTTTTTATGCATAATTATAGAATTTAAAGGTTTTTCATTATAATAAAATCATAATAATATAGCTTATAGTTAAAATTAACTATATAGTATTTTTCTTTCATTGTGTGTTTTTTTATTAAGATAATTTTAAGACTTTTGAAAAACTAACTAACACAATTTAATATGAGATCAAAATTTAAATGGATTTTTACCCTTTTGTTGGCTACGTCCATACAATTGGTGTTCGCTCAAGAAAAAACAATTACAGGGGTAGTTTCAGATGAAACTGGATTCGTACCGGGAGCTAATGTAGTTGTCAAAGGCAGTACTAAAAGTGCACAAACCGATTTTGACGGAAAGTATTCGATCAAGGCAAATGTAGGCGATGTTTTAGTTTTTTCTTTTGTAGGCATGCAAGATCAGTCTGCTAAGATCGGAGCATCCTCAACAGTAAACATTAGAATGCGTCAAGTAGACAACTCTCTTGAGGAAGTTGTAGTTGTTGGTTATGGGACTCAAAAGAAAAGAGATGTCAACGGAGCCATTGCCAGAATTGGCGGTGAAAAAATTAAAGACATTCCTGTTCAGAGTTTTGATCAGGCCTTGTCTGGAGCTGCTTCCGGAGTAAACGTTTCTTCTCCAAACGGAGTTTTAGGTAATCAAGCCGTTATTAGAGTTAGAGGTGTAAACTCTATATCTTTAAGCTCTTATCCCCTAATTGTAATTGATGGAGTACCAACATGGAATGGTGATAACCTAATTCAAAGTAGCGCATCTAACAATCCTTTAGCGGATATTAATCAAGCCGATATTGAGAGCATTGAAGTATTAAAAGATGCATCATCCACAGCGATTTATGGATCTAGAGCCGCAGCTGGTGTAATTTTAATTACAACTAAAAAAGGAAAACTAGGTAAAGTAACCGTAAATTTTGATTCCTCTGTTGCCTTTACAAATGCTTATAATTTGATTCCGCTTTTAAACGCGCAACAATTTACAGACATTAAAAACGAAGGTTTAACCAATGCTAATACACCTGCAAATGGAACAACTAGAGGTTTTTATACCATGAATGACGCTAACGGGAAATTAGTAGACACAAATTGGTACGACCAAACCTACAGAACAGGTGTTTCTTACAATTCTAACTTTAGCATTTCCGGAGCTTCTGAAAGTACCAAATATTACTTATCAGTAGGCCAGGTTAAACAAGAAGGAATGTTTAATAACAATGATTTCAAAAGACAAACAGGGCGTTTTTCATTGGATCATAAAGTAAATAAATGGATATCCGTTGGCGGAACTTTTAACTATACCAACTCAATAAACAACGGACTTAATTCAGGCTCTGCAAACGGCTCCGCATTTGCTTCTTCAGGAGCTGCAAGGCTAGCCTTTGCTCAAGCTCCAAACGTTGCTCCTTTTAACAATGACGGAACTTATAATTTAAGAGCCAACTCAATTGGATATGGAAATAACCTAAGTGCTTTGCAATTTGGAAACATCAAGTATTTGTTAGATAACAATACTTTTTCATCTCAAAACAATCACATTGTTTCTAATTTTTACATCAATTTTAAATTAGCAAAAGGCTTAAACTTTAAATCTTTATACGGAATTGATGATATTATTACAGAGAATAAGGATTATTTAGCCCCTTTAAATGGTGATGGATATACAGACAAAGGTGTTGCTACCAACACGATGAACCGATATACTAGAAAATCGATTCAAAACATCTTGGATTACAACCTAACACTCAATGACAAACACAGTTTTAGCGCATTGATTGGATCGGAAAGACAGTATTCAAAAATTGATGCATGGGGAGCTGCAAGAAAAACAGTTTCAGATCCTTTTTTCAATGAATACCAAGGTGGGTTTAGTACAATTGCACCCTCAGGAAATTTTCTAGATGAAAATTATCTTGAATCTTATTTTGGACGTATCAATTACGATTACAACCGAAAATACTACCTCTCGGTAAATGCGAGACGCGATGGATTTTCTGCTTTTGCTCCAGGAAATAAATGGGGTGATTTTTATGGCGCTTCACTAGGATGGGCTTTATCTGAAGAAAACTTTTTCAAGAATTCTTCGATTGCTAACGTAGTAGGCCTATTTAAATTAAGAGGAAGTTTTGGAGTTGTTGGTAACAACCAAGGAATTGCAAGTTATGCCTCTAGCAGCTTCTATGACGCAGGTTTAAATGGAACCAATGGAACCCTATTTTATGCACAGGCAGGAAATGCGAATTTATCCTGGGAAAAAAGTACGAAAAGCGATCTTGGCTTGAATTTTAGCTTGTTCAAAGATCGAATTACAGGTGAATTAGGATATTACAAAAATAATATCGACGGATTAATTCTAGCGGTGCCACAAGCATCTTCTACAGGAATTCCAAGTTCAAGTGCGAATAATTCAATATTGGCGAATGTTGGAAGCATGAATAACAAAGGGATTGAAGCTACTTTAAATGCACGAATTTTAGACAAGGGTAATTTCAAATGGAGCTCTAGCATTAATTATACCACCCAAAAAAATATTGTAACCGCTTTAGATCAAAACAATTCAGACATTCCCGTGAGTTCCGGTCTTGAGATCACAAGTCTTGTTCGAGTTGGTGAGTCAATCGGTAGTTTTTATGTTGTAAAGACTGGTGGTGTAAATCCTGAAAACGGAAGAAGAATCTTTTATTATGCTGACGGAACAGCTGTTCAGTACAACCATTCAGCTCCTTCGGCTTCAAGATGGACTAAAGTAAGTGACGGAACCGTAACTCGTGCAGCCAATCAAGCGGCAGATGGTAAAGCTATGGGCCCTGCATTGCCGAAGT
>CANEZU010000113.1 GCA_947444255.1 Flavobacteriaceae bacterium
AACGGTTGATCCGGCGGTGCATTTTATAAATGGGGAAGTCACTACAAAATATCTGGCAAAGCAAGACATGAATAGTATTACTTTCGACTTGTCAAATGATTTGCAAGTGAGTGCTGTAAAGCAAAGAGGAATCGATTTGATTTATTCCAGAACAGCCAATAATGAACTGCTGATAAATTTACCACAAACTCAAAACGCCAATGTCCTGGATTCACTCAGCATCAGCTATTCGGGGATTCCACCGATCAGCGGTTTTGGTGCTTTTATAACCGATCAACATGCTGGAACTCCCGTTTTATGGACGCTTTCAGAACCTTTTGGCGCTATGGAATGGTGGCCCTGCAAGCAAGACTTGAATGACAAAGTCAACAGCATCGATGTGTACATCACAGCGCCTTCTCAATATGTGAGCGTCTCTAATGGAATCGAACCCGCAGCTCCTACTCTAAATGGCAGCTTGAAAACCACCCATTTCAGACACAATTATCCCATTCCCGCCTACCTCATCGCCATAGCAGTTACCAATTATTCGGTCTACAACCAACAAGCAGGAACAGCTCCCAACCCATACCCCATCATCAACTACCTCTATCCCGAAAGTCTAAATGCCAACTTAACCAATTTGGATCAAACGCCTCTGCTACTGGATTTCTACGAATCGGTTTTCACGCCCTATCCTTTTAGATCCGAAAAATACGGTCATGCCCAATTTGGCTGGGGTGGCGGTATGGAACATACTACCGTCTCCTTTATGGTCAGTTTTTCAAGAGGCTTGATTGCCCACGAAATGGCACATCAGTGGTTTGGGGACAAAGTAACTTGCGGATCCTGGAATGACATCTGGCTTAATGAAGGTTTTGCCACCTATTTAGCCGCCATGGTCATAGAACATTTTGACGGAGAAGCTTCTTTTATTTCCAATAAAACTCAAATGGTAAACAGCATCACTTCGGTTTCTAATGGGGCTGTTTATCTTACCGATGCGGAAGCCACAAGTGTAAATCGGATTTTTAGTGGCAGATTAAGCTACAACAAAGGGGCAATGGTTTTGAATATGCTCCGTTTTAAATTAGGAGATACTGACTTTTTCTCTGGTTTGAAAAATTATCTAAACGATCCGACTTTGGCTTATGGCTATGCCCGGACCCCCGATTTGCAATCGCATTTGGAAGCGGCTTCTGGGTCTAATCTCACTGAATTTTTTGCCGATTGGATCTACAATCAGGGCTACCCTAGCTATGCTGTTACTGCACAAAATACGGGTGCAAACAGGGTCCGAATTACAGTAAACCAAAGTCAATCGGACGCCTCGGTTTCTTTCTTTGAAATGCCGATTCCAATTCGTTTATTAGGAGCGAACGGCGAACAGCAGGATTTTGTATTGGATAACAATTCAAACGGACAGGTATTCGATCTGGCAGTTCCTTTTACAGTAGCATCAGTTGTTTTTGATCCGAAAAAAGAATTGATTTCTAAAAACAATACTACTTTAGGAAGCACGGATTTTCAAACCGAAACTGCAATTTCAGTCTATCCAAACCCCGCCAATAATCAACTGACTCTTAGTCTGCCGAAAGGCTTAAGGCTTGAAAAAACAGAATGTTATTCCGTTCTTGGACAAAAAACAAGGGAAACTGGTTCAGAAACGAGCTGGGATATTACTAACTTAGCTAATGGACTTTATGTATTAAAAGTCTACACCAACAAAGGGTTAAGCCAACTGAAATTCGTGAAAAACTAAGACGCTTTTTTAAGCGAAAGCTTTAATTTTGTTGACCATTATGGCAATTACAAATCCGAATATTCCAATAAAAGCAAAAGAAAATTGCAAACTAAAGAGTTCGGCAATATAGCCTATTACGGGTGGACCCATCAAAAAACCAAGAAAACTAACACTCGAAACAATCGTCAGGGCTTCCCCTGGCGGAACAGTTGGATTCTTACCTGCAAGGCTATAAACTGTTGGGACGATAGTTGAAACCCCGAGTCCTACCATCATAAAAGCAAGGGTACACGGAATTAGATAAGGGAAGAAAACGGAAATAAAAAGCCCAGTAGAAATCATCATTCCACTAATTTGTAGGACTCTTTTTCGCTCGTATTTTCGCATTAAACTATCGCCTATAAATCGGCCACTCGCCATCATAATCATAAAAGAAGCATATCCCAAAACAACTAAAGCGCCTGGTGCCTTAACGACATCTTTAAAATAAACACCACTCCAGTCAAACATCACTCCCTCACTGGCCATGCTACAAAAACCAATGACGCCCAACCAAAGTAGAGCACTGTCCGGCTTCGAGAAGAATTTTTTACTTTCTTGTTTGACGGTATCTTTCGTCGGAATTAAATACCGATAATTAAATACCATAAGCAGCAATACAATACCGGCAACAATCAGAAAGTGAATATAGGGAGATAAGTTCAAAGCCAACATTCCTAAACCTACAAAAGCACCGGTGAATCCTGCGAAACTCCATACCCCATGAAAGGAACCCATGATGGTTTTCTTGAAAAGATTTTCGGTATAAACGCCCTGAGTATTGACTGATATATTACAGAGGTTTCCAAATAATCCAAAAGCAAAAAGGCCTAAAGCCAAATGCCAGGATTGGGTGGCAAGTCCCAAATTAGTCAAACAAAAGGCGTAAAAGAAAAGGGCAAAAACAAGGATGCGATAACTACTGAATCGCGTGATTAATTTTCCGGTAAATGGCATAATGAGCAACTGCCCTAAAGGCAAAGCGAACAATATGGAACCTAGATCGCCATCGCTCAAATGCAAAGAAGTTTTAATATCCGGAATCCGACTTGCCCATGTGGCGAATGTAAGTCCCATGGCACAATAAAAAGAAGAAACCGCCCAGCGAATTCTGTTGAGATAAGAAGCTTTTGCATTCTTATAGGTCTTCTTATACTTGGTTTCGGTCTTAAATCGTTTTATAAAATTTATATCTATCACTTATTTTTCATTTGTAGGGCGCTTTTCAGACTTGAAAAAACCTCAATTATCTGGTTTGGCACAAATATCCGAAATTTTCATTTGCCATCGAAAGAGAACTCTTATTTTTTACCAGGCGCTGGCGATATTTAATAAACCTATTGCATTATCGTCCAAATTTAATTCGGGAGCCTGGATAATACTTTGCAACTGATTCAAACTCGTAGCGCTTACAATGGGTGCGGTAACTGAGGGACGCTGGATCAACCAAGCCAAAGATACCGCTGCGGGACTGCTATTGTATTGATCCGAAAGCTGATCTAAAGCCTCCAAAATTTTGAATCCTCTCGAATCCAGATATTTTTCAACACCACCACCTCGAGCACTTTTACTCAAATCGGCTGCCGAACGGTATTTTCCGCTAAGGAAACCTCCCGCTAAGGAATAATAGTTTAAAATCCCTAGATTCTGATCCAAGCAAAGCGCCTCGTCTTCGGCCTCAAATACTTTTCTTTCATACAAATTATAATGGGGCTGAAAAGTCTCATATCTTGGCAATCCTAATTCGGCACTAATATCCAGCGATTCTTGGAGTCGGGCTGCACTCATATTACTGGCGCCAATAAAACGGATTTTACCTTCCCGAATAAGCTGATTATAGGCTTCTAAAGTTTCACTTATGGGCGTTGTTAAATCATCATAATGCGACTGATATAAATCCAGATAGTCGGTCTGCAACCTGCGCAAGGAATCTTCTACCGCTTTTAATATGTATTTTTTGGACAATCCTTTTTTGCCATTTCCCATATCAGCACCAACTTTGGTAGTCAGAATAATAGCCTCACGATTGTTGCGCTCTTTCATCCATTTCCCGATAATCTTCTCTGATTCTCCCCCTACATTCCTTGGCACCCATGTCGAATAGACGTCGGCTGTATCGATAAAATTAAAACCGGCAGCGATAAAACCATCTAATATTTCAAAAGATTCTCTTTCATTTAAAGTCCAACCAAAAACATTCCCACCAAAAGTGATGGGATATACTGCTAAATCCGTATTTCCTAATTGTCTTTTTTGCATAATTTCTATTGGTATTTAAAGCGGTATCACTTTTAAAGTAGAGCTGCTTTCTATAGCCGCTTCTATGATGCGCATTACATTCATCCCATCAACTGCAGTAACGGGTTCTGCTTTGTCGTGAATAATTGCTTCGTAAAGTCCATCAAAAAAATCATAATAATTTCCGCTCATAGTCGGCACTTTTTCATAAATGATTCCAGCCGAATTTTCGGTATGTAAAAGCCCTTCTTTATCCATACTTTCCTTTCCCCAATCTTCTAAATTAGGTTTTCGACCCGCCTTTAAATCGGCTTCCTGAACATCTCCTCGTGGCTTCAAAAAAGAACCGCGTTTGCCATGAACAATAAAAGCAGGAACCGCTTCGCGAATAAAAAAACTGGCTTTTAGACGAACTCGAAAATCGGGATAATACAAAAGAAGATCGATCCAGTCATCGACTACCGAATCGGTTCTTGTAATTCGGATATCCGCAAAAACTGCCTCTGGATATCCAAATAAGCAAACCGCCTGATCGATGAGATGCGGACCTAAATCTTTAAGGATTCCAGCCCCTGGATTGGGAGTTTCCTTATGTTTCTTCGGACTTAAAATAGGGTTGTATCGGTCAAAATGAAATTCGGCTTCTACAATATCTCCCAGAATCTCCGATCGGACAATTTCAGAAACCGTTTTGAAATCACTGTCCCATCTTCGGTTTTGAAAAACAGCGAGCTTCAGCCCTTTGGCCTTAGCTATTTCATCCAACTCTTCGGCTTGGGCAGCAGTGGTGGTAAAAGCCTTCTCTACCAAGGCGTGTTTTCCTGCCAATAAAGCCCTTTTGGCGTAATCAAAATGCGTTTCAACAGGCGTGTTAATCACGACCAAGTCAACATCATCTTCTAGCAAATCCTCAAAACTAGCATAACTTCTCACGCTTGGATAATCCTCCTGAATCCTTCTTTGGCTTCGTTCCCAAGAACCGAGAAGTTCAAAACCGGGATGAAAATCTAAAAATGGAGCGTGGAATACTTTTCCGGACATCCCATAAGAAAGCAAGGCTGTTTTAATTTTTTGCATAATAACACTTTATAAATTTTTATTTTCTGATTTTAGATCGCACATATTGATTGGGCCAAGCAACATCTTCATCTATGTCTGAAGCAAAATTCAGAGCCAAATAAGGATCTCTTAACGAAGCTCTGGCAAACAAAATTAAATCTGCTTTCTCACTTTCCAAAATTTCTTCCGCCTGAGCCGCATCGGTAATTAAACCCACCGCACCAGTTTTGATCCCCGTTTCTTTGCGAATTTGCTCTGCAAAAGGGACCTGATAATTAGGTCCTATGGGGATATTCTGATGCGCAACTAAACCTCCGGAAGAAACGTCAATCAAATCGACTCCCAGCTTACCCAAAATAGCCGATAGCTGAACGGATTCTTCTGCATTCCATCCGCCTTCAGCCCAATCTGTTGCAGATATTCTTACAAACAAAGGTAAATCTTTTGGCCATTCTGACTGCACTGCTTCCAGTATTTCTAAAGTTAAACGGATTCTGTTATCAAAACTTCCTCCATATTCATCGGTTCTTAAATTAGAAAGAGGCGACAAAAATTGGTGTAACAAATAACCGTGAGCCGCATGAATTTCGACTACTTTGAAACCGGCTTGAACCGCTCTTTTAGTCGCCGACTTAAAGTCGGAAATTACTTTCTTAATTCCGTCAAGATCCAGTGCAAGTGGAATTTCATCAGCATTAAATCCAATCGCACTTGGTGCAACCGTATCCCAACCGCCCTCGTCTTTGGATAATTTCTGATGACCATTCCAAGGTGCAGGAGTTGCGGCTTTTCTTCCAGCATGAGCCAATTGAATTCCGGGGATCGTTCCGTTTTCAGTTAGGAATCGATTGATGCTAATCATTTTTTCGATTTGCTCGTCTTTCCAAAGTCCCAAATCATTAGGAGAAATCCGTGCTTCTGGCGAAACGGCCGTGGCTTCCTGCAAGATTAATGCAGCTCCGCCCACAGCGCGGCTTCCAAGGTGAACCAGATGCCAGTCGTTGGCAAAACCATCAATAGCCGAATATTGGCACATGGGTGAAATAACAATTCTATTTTTTAGCACAAGGCTCTTTATCGGTAAAGGCGAAAATAATTTGGAGGCCATAATCTGTTTTTTTAAAATATAAATGTAAATAATGAAAGTGTAATTTCCAATACGAGCAAAGTTAACAGAGATCGCTTAGACTTAATAGCAGAATTGGGAGATTTAACAAACATTTAAAACCCGAGAAAAGATTAAACTGTAATAAATAAACAGAAAACAGTACTTTTGTTTTTTTTAAAGAACAGAAAATTAAAACATGGAAATAGTTATCAAGTTATCTCAATTTTTATTGAGTTTGTCCTTACTGATCATCCTGCACGAATTAGGACATTTTATTCCTGCCAAATTATTCAAAACTCGAGTAGAGAAATTCTACTTATTTTTTGACGTTAAATACTCCTTATTGAAAAAGAAAATTGGAGAAACAGAATATGGTATCGGCTGGTTGCCTCTGGGTGGCTATGTGAAAATCTCCGGTATGATTGATGAGAGCATGGACAAAGAACAAATGGCCTTGCCTCCTCAACCCTGGGAATTTCGTTCCAAGCCGGCTTGGCAACGTCTCATTATTATGTTGGGCGGGGTTACGGTCAACTTCATTTTGGCTTTTGTAATTTACATCGGAATGGCCTATGCCTATGGCGATATGTTTATTGCTAATGCCGACTTGAAAGATGGGGTTTTGATACAAAACCAAGCTATGATTAATGCTGGTTTCAAAACTGGAGATAAAATCATTTCTATCGATGGCCAAAAATTAGATCGATTCGACAATCAGCTGAATATAAAAATAGCCATGGCCAAAGCCATTCTGATCGAAAGAAATGGGAGCAGTCAGGAAATAAAAATGCCAATTGATTTCATCGACCAATTATCAAACGTTGAAAAAATTCCGCTTATCGATTTGAGAATGCCATTTGTGATTTCGGGTGTAGAGGAAGATTCTCCGAATAAAAATGCGGTAGAACCTAAAGATATTCTGATAAATTTAAATGGCCAAGCCGTAAAATACACGGATGAAGTTTTACTTAATGTCCAAAAATTAAAAGGGCAAACCATTCCTGCTATCGTAAAAAGAGACAATAAAGAAATCGCCATTTCATTAAAAGTAAGCGATAGCTCTAAATTAGGAATTGTGTATGCTGGCCGTTTACCCTACAGCAACCTTGAAAAATTAGGCTTGTATAAAATCAGCAAGGAAGAATACGGTTTCGCCGAATCCATTCCAATCGGACTCCTTAAAGGGAAAGATCAATTGGTGAGCTATGGCAAACAACTAAAAATGATTTTTAGCCCAAGCACAGGCGCCTATAAAGGCGTGGGTGGATTCAAGGCTATATTCGACATATTCCCTAGCTCATGGAGCTGGGAAGTCTTTTGGAATATCACCGCTTTATTGTCAATTATGCTGGGTGTAATGAACTTATTACCCATTCCGGCACTCGACGGCGGACATGTAATGTTTTTATTGTACGAAATTATCAGTGGTAGAAAACCAAGTGATAAATTCCTAGAGAACGCCCAATTGGTTGGTTTTGTATTACTTATCACCCTATTATTATTCGCAAATGGAAATGATATTTACAAGGCAATTATAGGGAAATAAAGTTTTTTAAAAATTTAGCTTAAAATGTTTGCAACAAACATTTTTCCCCTTATATTTGCACCGCTTTAAAAGTGAAAACACACTTTCCTTCTTAGCTCAGTTGGTTAGAGCATCTGACTGTTAATCAGAGGGTCCTTGGTTCGAGCCCAAGAGAGGGAGCAAAAGCAGAAAGGCTATCAGAAATGATAGC
>CANEZU010000114.1 GCA_947444255.1 Flavobacteriaceae bacterium
TATTGGTACAGCCTGGTTCCCTTCCACTTTTTCATCTTTGGAGGTATGATCAAAAACATCGCCAATTTTAAATAAAAAATCCCAAAGTCTCTTTTAGACTTTGGGATTCGTATACCTTAATTGTTTGGTTTTATTCGGCTTCTCTAGGCAAGAAAACCTCCGCCATCATGCATCGGGCGCTTCCGCCACCACAGGCTTCAATAGTATCCAAATTGGCACTCAAAATAGTAGTATGCTCTTCCAATTGAGCAATTTGCTTTTTGGTTAAACTGTGAAAAGCCGCGGAGCTCATCACCAAATAACGTCTTTCGTCAGCACCAATTACTTCAAGCATGTTTCCGGCAAAAGTATTCATCTGCTCTTCGCTAATCAAAATTACTTCTTTTTCATCACCTTTTAAGCTATCAAGCACCATTTTACGCTCTTTTTTGTCATCGATAGCATCGGCACAAATAACAGCAAAAGTCGATCCAATACTCATCATCACATTGGTATGATAAATTAATTTTCGTTCGCCATTTACGGTTTGAAAGGCTTCAAAAATCACCGGTGTATACTCAAAATCCTCACAGAATTCAATAAATAATTCTTCATCAGCTCGAGGAGAAAGGGCACAATAAGCTTTGTCATTTTCCCGATCTAATACAACACTTCCGGTTCCTTCTAAGAAATAACCGTCTTCTTCGGCCGAAGTATAATCCATAATATTATTGATTTCGAAACCTTCGTCTTCCAAAAGATCCAGTAGATCTTCGCGACGCTCCAAGCGACGATTCTCTGCAAACATAGGATACAAAGCCACGTCACCATTGCCATGAAAAGAGATCCAATTGTTCGGAAAAACACTGTCTGGCGTATCAGTAGCGCTGCTGTCCTCAACAACGATCACATTTACACCCACCGCACGAAGTTTTTGTACAAAAACATCAAACTCCTCTTGGGCCTTGGCATTTACAGTGGCCGGCAGTAAATTATCCAATACTTTTTGGTAATAGTTATTTACAGCGGTCTGCTCATTCATTCGAAAAGCCCGAGGGCGAATCATTAAAATAGAATTGGTAGTTTGAGTCATCTTATATAGTTTTGGGTTGGTTTCCTTTTATTAATCTCGTATCAAAGGTAAAGTAGAACAACGTAATAATCCCTCTTGTTTTGCAATTTCAGCATAAGGAACTTCTTCTACTTTAAATCCCTGATCTCGCAACCAATTGTTGAGTCGTTTGAATTTTCGTTCCGATACCACCACCTTGGGTGCAATAGAAAACACATTCGAATTCATGTGGTACATTTCCTTTCTGGTAATATGGAAAAGGTTTTCTTTTCCAAAAAGAGCGACTAAATATAAATAATCCGACTCTTCACGAAAGCCACTTTTGTAAATAATTCCTTTATTTTCGCCTATAGGCTGGAAACAACAATCCAAATGTAAGGCATTATCTCTGGCTTCTATTCTAGATTTAACCAAATCAAATTCCTTGACAATTTTGTTCGGAAACAATTCTTTGATATAATTCACGCCGGCCATATTCGTTCTTGCTGTAATATAAGCCGAATAATCACTTCCTTTATAGGTTCCAATGAAGATATGGTCGTTCCACAACATGACATCACCCCCTTCAATATGTACTTCTTCCGGCGGGCGAAGCACTTTAGCAGGATCAATCTCGTCAATAATATATTGAATAGCATCCAATTCACGCTCCCGATCCGGAAGAATATTGGCTTTTATAAAAATATCGTCAATCACAAAACCGATATCCCGCGTAAAAATCTGATTGTAATTCGGAATTGTTTTGGGCCGATATACTTTCACATCATACTTTTCGAATACTCTCAAGAAAGCCTCCATCTCTTCGACCATATCTTTTTCGACAGGATAAGTACCCGCTAGAACATGCTCTAGTGATTTTGGATCATAGGCTTCCTCAGCAGTTGGCGTTGGCCCATTGTCGTTTGCGCTACCTAATATTACCGCTCTTAATCTTGATGTTTCATTTTTGACCTGGAGTGCTAACATAGTTTTGGTGTTCCTTTACAAAGTTAAAAAAAGCTTCCCGATTAGAGGAAGCTTTTTTAAATAGAAATAGCTATTACTGTTTATCTTTTATCAACTGCTTTGAATTCTCTCAATGGATGACCAGTATATACTTGTCTTGGTCTTCCGATAGGTTCTTTGTTGATGCGCATTTCTTTCCATTGTGCAATCCATCCAGGCAAACGACCAATAGCGAACATTACGGTAAACATGTCGGTTGGAATCCCTAAAGCACGATAAATAATTCCGGAATAGAAATCTACATTAGGATATAATTTTCTGGAAACAAAATATTCGTCTACTAAGGCTGCTGCTTCCAATTTTTTGGCAATAGCCAAAATAGGATCGTCAACACCCAAAGTACTCAATACTTCATCTGCCGCTTTTTTGATTATACGAGCTCTTGGATCAAAGTTTTTATAAACTCTGTGACCAAAACCCATCAAACGAAACGGATCTTCTTTGTCTTTGGCCTTAGCCATATATTTATCAGCATCTCCACCATTTTTGTGAATCTCCTCTAACATTTCTAATACGGCCTGATTGGCTCCACCGTGTAATGGTCCCCATAAAGCAGAAACTCCAGCAGAAATAGAAGCAAACAAACCACTTTGAGAAGAACCCACCATCCTTACTGTAGATGTAGAACAGTTTTGCTCGTGATCGGCGTGAAGGATGAATAATTTATCTAAAGCACTTACAATAACTGGATTTGCTTTGTAAGGTTCTGTAGGCAATTTAAACATTAATTGCATGAAATTATCTACATAACTGATTGTGTTATCGTAATAATTCAAAGGGTAACCCATACTTTTTCTATAGGTCCAAGAAGCTATAACTAAGAATTTACCCATCGTTTTACAAACGGCCTCATACATTTCTTTTTCATTTTCTACATTAACCGACTTTGGATTAAAAGCAGTTAAAGCACTTGTCAAAGAAGACAAAACACCCATTGGATGCGCTGTTTTTGGAAAACCATCAATGATGTTTTTCATCTCTTCGTTGACCAAAGTATATTTGCGGATGTCTGTTTCAAATTGAGTCAGTTCCTTTGCAGTGGGCAATTCCCCAAAAATCAAAAGATAGGATACTTCAAGAAAACCAGCTTTATCTGCTAAATCTTCAATAGAATACCCTCTATAACGTAGAATTCCTTCTTCTCCGTCTAGAAAAGTAATTTCGCTTTTGCAAGAACCGGAGTTTTTATAACCTGGATCTAATGTAATCGCTCCCGTAAGGTCGCGTAATTTGTTAATATCGATAGAAACTTCATTTTCAGTTCCGACAATTATCGGAAACTCATATTTCTTCCCATCTAATTCTAAAATAGCTGTTTTTGACATGATATACTTGGTGATTTTTCTTTTTGAAAATAATAATTTAACAAACTTAGGCAATTTAAGATGAATTAAAAAATGGATATACTAAGGTTTTAGTTAATTAAAGTATAAAAATTGTAAAATTGATATACACAGTTCGAATTATTTTCTTTAAAACAGACTTTTTTTGAAAAATGCATAAAAAAACCTGCTCCATTTTATAAATTGAGCAGGTTTAGTAAAGTATAAAAAAAATAAATTATTTTATTTTAAAAGCATTTTGACCTGGAAAATAAGCCGTATTTCCTAATTCTTCTTCAATACGCAACAACTGATTGTATTTTGCCATACGATCCGAACGCGAAGCAGAACCGGTTTTAATTTGACCACAATTTAAGGCTACAGCTAAATCAGCAATCGTATTATCTTCGGTTTCTCCAGATCTATGTGACATTACAGATGTATATCCTGCATTTTTTGCCATATTTACCGCTGCGATAGTTTCAGTTAAAGTACCAATTTGGTTTACTTTTACAAGAATTGAATTGGCTATACCTTTTTCAATTCCAGTAGACAAACGCTCCACATTGGTAACAAATAAATCATCCCCTACTAATTGAGTAGTATGACCTATTTTATCTGTCAAATATTTCCAACCGTCCCAGTCATTTTCATCCATACCATCTTCAATAGAGATAATTGGATATTTAGAAGCCAGTTCAGCCAAATAATCCGCTTGCTCTTCTGAAGTTCTGATTTTACCAGTTTCTCCTTCAAATTTAGTATAATCGTATTTTCCGTTAACATAGAATTCAGAGGAAGCACAGTCTAAAGCAACCATTACTTCTTCACCAAATTTATAACCCGCCGTTTCAACAGCCAATTTTATAGTATCTAACGCATCTTCAGTTCCACCAGCTAAATTAGGCGCAAAACCACCTTCATCACCTACAGCAGTACTCAAACCTCTATCGTGTAACACTTTTTTCAAATTGTGAAAAATCTCCGTTCCCATTTGCATTGCATGAGTAAAAGAAGTTGCTTTTACTGGGATAATCATAAATTCCTGAAAAGCAATCGGTGCATCAGAATGAGATCCTCCATTGATGATATTCATCATTGGAACCGGTAAAGTATTTGCGGAAACACCACCAATATAACGGTATAAAGGCAATCCTAATTCATTTGCAGCCGCTTTAGCAACCGCAAGAGAAACTCCTAGAATAGCATTTGCTCCCAAGTTTGCTTTATTTGGTGTACCATCTAAATCAATCATAGTCTGATCGATTAGATTTTGTTCGAAAATTGAAACGCCTAATAATTCTTCGGCAATTTTTGTATTTACATTTTCAACAGCTTTCAAAACTCCTCTACCAAGAAATGCTTTTCCACCATCGCGTAATTCTACTGCTTCGAATTTCCCAGTAGAAGCTCCAGAAGGAACTGCTGCTCTACCTAGAATACCGTTTTCTGTAATTACGTCAACCTCAATAGTTGGATTACCTCTTGAATCAAAAATTTGTCTTGCGTGAACTTTGATAATTATACTCATATTGTTTTAATTTTAATTTCGATTCGCAAATATATTCTAAGTTTTTCTAATGAATTACTGAAAATAGCGAATCTTATTAACTATAACGATATAATTTTAAAATTAAATGGACAAAATATCCCAAAATGCATTTTTCGGACAATAAAGCTTCTATTCCCTTTTTGGCTAAACTTCAAGCATCTGCCTAAAAAATAAAATACAAATAAGCTACTCTAATTCTTACAGCAATTTAAATCTTTCGAAAATTAGTCTCAGAATTCTCTTCTTTTATAGCTAAAAATAGCCCATTTAGTAGTTGAAATATTTGACTGTCAAATATTTAAATTAACTTTAATACTCTTTTTTGATTCCATTTTTAAATTCCAAAAAGTGTTTTCCAAAGCAATACTATATAAAATAAATTGACAAACCTCTAAATACAGACTCGCATGAAAACATTAAAAAACATCAATTATTCTGTTAATTACAATAAAATTTTAGACGTCCTGAGCAGGGCTTCTACACCCTTAGAAAATGCTGAAGATTTAGATCCTTTAATAGAATGTATTGGTGATTCTAAATATGTTCTTTTAGGAGAAGCTTCCCACGGCACACACGAATATTATGCTTGGAGGGCTAAAATCACCCAACGTCTTGTTCAAGAAAAAGGATTCTCATTCGTAGGAGTAGAAGGAGATTGGCCCGATTGTTACCGACTCAATCGCTTTGCAAAAGGATATTTCAATAGTGGTTATGACATTTATAATCTTATGAATAACTTCAATCGTTGGCCTACTTGGATGTGGGCCAATTGGGAAACTGCGGCCTTCATCGATTGGTTAAAAAGCCATAATGAAGAGCTCGCTACAAAACAAAAAATAGGCTTCTATGGACTTGATGTTTACAGTTTTAGAGAATCGATGCAGGCTATAATTGACTATTTAGAAAAAGAGGATCCCGAAGCCTTAAAAACAGCTAAAAAAGCCATGTCCTGTTTTGAACCTTATAGTAATGATGAAGGACAAACCTATGCCAGAGCATCGGCAATCGTTCCCGAATTATGTGAAAAAGAAGTATTAAAAATGCTGACCGAAATAAGAAGTAAAGTTGAACATTACAATTCGGATGCTGAAAATGTTATGAGTACGGAACAAAATGCTTTTGTAGCACGAAATGCAGAAAAATACTATCGCGCCATGATCAAAAGCGGCCCCACCTCCTGGAACATTCGCGACCGTCATATGGTCACCACCTTAGAAAGGTTGATGAAATATCACGGCACTCAGGCTAAGACGGTAATATGGGAACACAATACCCACATTGGTGATGCAAGGGCTACTGATATGGCCGATGAAGGAATGGTTAATGTAGGACAATTACTGAGAGAAAAATTTACAAGGGATGGTGTAGTAAGCGTTGGTTTTGGCTCTTACAAAGGGTCCGTAATAGCAGGGCGAAATTGGGGTGCCGAAATGCGAAAAATCAATGTTCCGGAAGCCGTAGAAGGTAGTTTTGAGCATGCCTTTCATCTCGCATCTGAAGGCGAAAATCGATTATTGATCATGAACAATATAAAAGAGGAAAAATGCTTATCAGGCGAAATTGGACATCGTGCAATAGGCGTGGTCTACAATCCTGAATATGAAAAAATAGGTAATTATGTGCCTACTGTAATTCCAAAACGATATGACGCCTTTCTCTTTTTGGATGAAACTACCGCCCTTCACCCCATACATATTCTGCCCGATGGCTCCCAAATTCCAGAAACTTATCCGTTTGGAATTTAATTCCTTCCGAAAAAAGTTCCTTGGCATTCTATACGAAAGGGGATTTAACTTAATACGCTAAATCCCTTTCGTTTTGTTTAAGGGCTTGTGAAATACAAAGCATCTAAATTTTACTACAAAAATAAAAAAAGCTTCTTTTAATCTCTAACACATTCATAAGAAAAGCCTGTAAATATGGTAATTACTTTACAAAAACCATTAAGATTTATTTTTAATTAAGAATAAATCAACAAACATGATATTTGTCATAAAATAAGATCCATATAATATAGAATTTTGTTATGATAATTTTAACAAATATTAATTATGAAAGCAATAAACAAAAGTATGCTAATTATTGTTGGTTTTTTAAGCTTACAAGGATGTACCCATGATATTTATGTAGACCCTTTGGCAAGTGAAAAAGCGGCCTATGATAATGCAGACGCTGTAAATGGATCCAAACTTTTCAGCAATTTTGAGCATGTTGATGCCGGCTGGCCAATAGTAGTTCAAGCCGATATCGACAAAGACGCTTCTCTAAGCGGTTTACTTGGATTTCCAAACCCAAAAAGTGCTGCCGATCCTACTATTAATATTAAAGATATTGCTACAGGACCGACAGGACAAAAAAACTTGAATTTTTATTCTTGCATCTCTTGCCACCCTTCTGATGGAATGGGCCGAACTGAAATAGGCAACAATAAAAAAGTGGCACTTACACAACCTGATGTCGCCGAAAGTCATCTAAGGGACGTTAAAGGCTGGGAAATTAAACGATTGTTTGCCGCCATTAAAAATGTTGGAGGAAGAGCTATAGATCCTTTAAAAACACAAAATGGTCTGAATCCGGCATTAGGAGGAAACGAACATCCTGATTTTAGTAAAATTTTAACCGATGACAAAATATGGGATTTGGTAAAATGGCTCAAAGAAGGTGCCATTTATAACGAAAATAATGACATGTACACCGTTAGCACCACTGGAACTTATACCCTATCACAAAGTGGAGTCACCCAATTACCTTATGCTCT
This sequence comes from Flavobacteriaceae bacterium, assembly GCA_947444255.1. Classification (GTDB taxonomy): domain Bacteria; phylum Bacteroidota; class Bacteroidia; order Flavobacteriales; family Flavobacteriaceae; genus Flavobacterium. The sequence goes on from CANEZU010000114.1 coordinate 7,689, forward strand.
ATTTACCGATTTAGGTACCGATGGTGATGAAGCTGCAGGTGTCGCTTATTATGCTGCTAAATGTACCGTTTGTCATGGAGTCGATGGTCACGGAACGACAAATGCTCAGGGTCCAGTTCTAGCTTTGGGTCAAACAAATGGAACCGGAGGCGCTAATGCCACTTATCCTGTACCACCAATTGTCACTACCGTTCCAGGCTCAA
>CANEZU010000115.1 GCA_947444255.1 Flavobacteriaceae bacterium
AAAAGGGAGGCGAGCATTTGGTTTTTCAATTGGAAAGTTTTGCCTATTTTTAAGGACTCCAGGTTTTCATGAACTTCCTCTTTTAAAGCAGGTGCTTGTTTTTGAATTTGTTCTTCCAGAATTAAATTAATCGGTCGGGCTGCGCCAGCAATTGAAATAAAGGCATCGGCATTCTCTTTTGCAGCAATCATCCCAATGAGGGAACCTTCACTGTGTCCGGCAATTAGGATTTTATCATAGTTATTTTTTTCTCGGAAGTATTTAATAACGGCTTGTGCATCCTCAATAAAATCATCAAAGCGAAGGGATTTCTCGTCTAAATTCCCTGCTTTTATCTGAGCGAAGATTCTTTTGTCGTAGCTGAATACAGCAATGTCCTTAGCTGCCAGTCCTTCGGACAAGTAACGGAGAGAATTGTTTAGCATGCCTTTTTGATTTCCGTTTCGGTCGGTTGGTCCAGAACCGGCAATTAGAATCACTAATGTGGTTTTCTTAGTCGGTTTTTCAGGCAAATAAAGGCTGCCGTTAATTAGGGGATTGATGCTAATCTCTTCTTTTTGGATCGGGCTTTGGGGTTTTTCCTGACTGAAACCTTGTAAAGAGAGGAATAGGAATATAGTCCAAATACTATTTTTCATCTTGTTTAGTATTGAGGATTTTGATAACCGCTTCTGGATTCTCGACTTCAATGATTAGTTTTTTGAAATAATGATTTTGGAGTTCCACTATAATAGCCTTATTTTTATTAGAGACATCCCAGAAATTTCTTCCTTTTTTGTAAAAGGTTCCTGCGGCAATTAGCCAAGGTATTTCAGTTCCCGGAGCTCGTATTCCTTTCCAAAAAGTAAATTCTTTTTCGTTTTGATAGGCTTTTAAAATATTTTCTTCGGATACTGTGATTTTGCTTTTTAACGCCCATAATTTATGCAAGCCTTCTATCTCAAAGATAAATAGATTTTCTTTTCGGGTTAGATTTACCATATTTCAAGAATTAGATTCGGGAAAATTTCTACTTTGTAAAAGTGATGTATATAAAAAAACTCCCGAAAGGGAGCTTCTATTTTTAATAACTAATGGACTATCTTTTGGCCATTTTGTTTCCTGATATTTGTTTTTGTTGGCTGCATTTAAAACGATCAATGCCTTCCACTCTTAGTTTTGCATGTTTGGTTGCTCTGCCTTGAACGCGGGCGCGCCACATTTTGAAACTAGATAGTTTCATTTCTTGCCGCATGATATCAATGGTTTCTTTTTCGGATATGCCAAATTGAAAAGTAATGGCGTCAAAAGGGGTTCGGTCTTCCCAAGCCATTTCTATGATTCGGTCAATTTCTATTGCTGTGAATTCTTTAATTACTTTGATCATGTTTTATTTCGTTATAAAAAATCACTTGCAAAATTACACTTTAACACTAGACTATCTTATTTTTTATGTAATATTTACCATCCAAATCTTCATCGAATTCATCAATTTTAATTTGTTTTGGTTTTGGTTTGCTTGCCATTGCTTTTTTCTTCCAAAGATCAAATTTGTCAGTTGTCAATTTTTTCTTCATGATTTCTAAAACCTCTTTTTCGGCTAAACCGAATTCCTTTTTAATAATTTCAAAAGGATTTCTTTCTTCCAGGGCCAAGGCAATCAACTTTTCGGTTTGGTCCCAATTTAATTCTATGCGTTTACTCTTTTTCATTACTTGAAAATTAATTCAGATAAAATTTATTTATACTATTTATAACTTTACTTCAATATTAATAAAAAAATGGTTCACTTTAATGTTAAAGGGAGATTTTTTTTTAACTTTTTTATAATTAAGCTTCTATGCTTTTTTAGAAAGGTATTTTTAACAGACTTTTAATTTTATTATGGTCTTCGGGATTTGGATATGTATCGATGCCATAAACAAGATCTTCTTTAGCCAATGTTTTGAAAGTCCCGAAAATTCGATCCCAAACAGAAAAGATATTGCCATAATTACTATCGGTATAGGGCAAAACATGATGATGGTGCACTTTATGCATGTCGGGAGAGACAATAATATAGCTTAGAATGCTATCTAACTTTTTAGGCAGCGCAATATTAGCATGGTTGAATTGGGTTGCTACTACCGATAGAGTTTGGTATACGAAGACCATCCACATTGGAGTTCCGACGAGGAAAACGGCCAGAAGAGTAAAGGCAAAGCGAATTACGCTTTCACCCGGATGGTGTCGGTTTGCCGTTGTGGTGTCAATCCAGGTATCGGTATGATGAATCAAATGAAAACGCTATAGGAATTTGACTTTATGTTCGACCCAATGCACCAGATAAGCGCCTATTAAATCTAATAAGAGTAATCCAATCAAGGCTTGAAGTCCAATTGGAATTCGAGCTAGTCGTTGTAAAATTCCAAATTCATTGGCAATTGTCCAGTTGGCGACCTTTAGTAAAATAAAAGCCAGGAGGAAATTCACAATAATAGTCGTTAAGGTGAAAAAGAAGTTGACAGCAGCATGATTCCATTTTTTATACTCCATTCGGAATAACGGAAAGGTGTTTTCAAGCAACCAAAACAGAGCAATTCCCAGAGCAAGTATTAAACTGCGATGAGATGACGGTATGCTGCTAAAGTATTCAATTACAGTGTTCATCGGTTTCGTATTTTATTTCAAATATAGAAAAATAAAATCCAAATGATATCGTTTTAAAAGGGAATGCATCCTGATTGGATTTGGATTTATTTAATTATTCTAAAAGTAAGATTGATCCTGGCTTCTGTAGGTTTTGTTGTTTTTGGAATCTGATGTTTCCAGCATTCCTGGGTTGTGCCTTTCATTAACAACAGACTACCATTTTCTAAAATAATGTTCTTTTTTAGGTTTTTATCGCTATTGTGTTTGAGTTGAAATTGTCTGTTTGCTCCAAAACTCAGTGAAGCAATTATAGGATTGATTCCCAGTTCTTTTTCATTGTCAGCATGCCAGCCGTTGCTGTCGTTGCCGTTTCTGTAATAATTGAGAAGCACCGTGCTGAATTCAACCTTAGTTAAGATTTCTATTTTATTTTTTATTTCTTTTAAAAGAGTAGTCCAAGGGTGTGGATTCATTTTGATATTGGAATAGGAATAAGAAAGCCCCTGATTTCCGTAAAGTGCCGTTAAACGCGGTTGAGGATATATTCTACCATAGACTCTGATGTCGTCTTGTTGCCAGGGAGTTTCTTCTTTTAAAGCTTTAAACAATTCCTCGGCTTTTTGCTGTTCGAAAAAATCAGGAAAATAGCTAATGTCAGCATCTGGTAAATGGAGTGCAATAGGTTCCGAATCGAAAAGCGAATTCAAAATCATATTTTGATACTTGTTTTAATTAGATTTTTTGAATTTAACATTCATAATTACAATAGCAAGAATAATTATAATTATGCCGAGCCATTGAGAAAGGACTACTGTTTCCTTTAAAAGAATATATGCCATCATCACAGAAACGGGTAGTTCTATTGCTGCCACGATACTTCCAAGTCCGATTCCGGTGATTGGGAAACCGGCATTTAATAGCATAGGAGGAATGATGGTCCCGAAAAGCGCCAGGAATATTCCCCATTTTAGAAAAATATCAAAATTATAGGGTGTAGTTTGTGTAGCTAATCCAAATCCGAAAATGATTATAGATCCGCCCAAAAGCATGTATAAGCTCCGTTGAGCCGATGAGATTTCTGTTGCCACTCGGTTCGCCGTAAACATAGTTGTAGTAAATGAAGCTGCTGCTAAAATCCCCCAAAGGATTCCGCGCCAATCCAGATTTATATTGGTTTTAAGTAAATTAGTAGCTAGCAGTGTTCCGAAAAGCACTACAACTACGGAAATTAACTTTTGTTTGGACGGACTTTTTCGTTCTAAAATCGTTTCTAGGAGTACGCCCATCCACACCGTTTGCATCAATAAGACGATTCCAATAGAAACGGGAATGTATTTTACAGCCAAATAATAAAACAAACTGGTCATGCCTAATGAGGTCCCCGCCAGCATCAGTTGGATAATATTCTTAAAGGAAGCTCGTGTAATTTTATTTTTATTCTTTGATTTTTGGAACCAGTTGATGAGTAGTATGCCAATAATTCCTAGAATAAACTGAGAAGAAGTAATTTCGGCAGTTGTAAATCCTTCTCCATAAGCCAGTTTGACGAAGGTGGCTAACATGCCGTAACTTGTAGCACCTAATCCAACTAAAACAACTCCTTTAAGCACATTATCCTTTGTCATTTTCTAATTTTAAAAAGCCAGCAAAGCTAGGGTTTAAGATTCGGTTTAAATCCAAGTTTGATTGAAAAAGCTAGTCCGTTTTTTTATTTTTCCTATTTACTAAATCACTTAAATGTAAACGAAGCGCATCTACAGAAATACTGATTTCCCAAAAGGATACTGCCAATGAAATTAGGAGGCAGAATAAACTCAGTCCAAAAAGATAAATTCCAATGATTTGTTGCTCGACGAATAGTAAAAGCATGGCGAAAACCGAGAGGAATAAGCTCAAAACACCAAACATTTGCATATAACGGATTAGTGTAATTCGGAGATTTAGGTTTCGTATTTCCAGTAAAATGCTGTTGTTTTCTTTTTCGTCATAATTCTTTTTTAAACTGCGAACGATGGTGGCAATTGTTAAGAATCGATTGGTATACGCCAATAATATTAATGAGGTTGCGGAAAATAATAGGGCGGGGGTTTCAATACTTAGGGTCATTGTGGTTTTTTAATTAAAAAAGTCAAAGTTCGTAATTCTTTTCAATATTCGAATGATTTATAAATATAAAAGACCTGCAAGTTGGAACTCGCAGGTCTTTTTGGTATTTCTAATGTTTTGGATTTTATTTGATCAGATCAAAACTTCTTTTAACAAAAGCGGTTAGCGCTTCTCCTTTTAAAAGGTTTTGAGATAATTTAGCTAAATCTAAAGCTTGTGTTACCAGACTTTCTTTAGCTGCTTGATCTTCGGTATTCAGAATTCTGCTTGCTAAGTCCGAATTGGTGTTAACTACCAAATTGTACATTTCGGGCATATTTCCCATACCGAACATTCCGCCACCACCGGACTGACTCATTTCTTTCATTCTTCGCATGAATTCCGGTTGTGTGATAATAAATGGAGCTGCTTGGCTGTCTAAGGCTTCTAATTGAACGGAATAGTTTTGTTTAGGAACAATGGTTTCCAGAACTGTTTTTAAAGAAGTTTGCTCTTCTTCAGACAATTTAGAAATTGAAGTTTCTTCTTTTTTAATCAAATTGTCAATGTGATCTGAATCGACACGAACAAAAGTCAAATTACTGTTGTCACCTTCAATTTTCTGAATTAAATGGGAGATAATAGGAGAGTCTAATAGTAGGACTTCGTAGCCTTTGTCTTTTGCAATTTCGATATAAGAATGTTGCGCTTCTTTATTTGCGGCGTATAATACTACTAATTTTCCGTCTTTATCGGTTTGATTGGCAGCTAATTTTTCTTTTAATTCTTCTAAAGTAAAGAATTTATTATCTACTGTTGGATACAAAACAAAAGCACCGGCTTTCTCATAGAATTTGTCTTCAGACAGCATTCCGTATTCCAATACAATTTTAATATCATTCCATTTTTTTTCAAAATCTTCCCGATTTTCAGTAAATACCGCTTTTAATTTATCGGCTACTTTACGGGTGATGTAATTCGAAATTTTCTTAACTGCAGCATCCGACTGTAAACTAGAACGGGATACGTTTAACGGAATGTCTGGAGAATCGATAACCCCTTTCAGCATTGTTAAAAATTCGGGAACAATTCCCTCCACATTATCAGTTACATAAACCTGATTTTGGTACAACTGGATTTTGTCTTTCTGAATTTGTAAATCAGAACCTAATTTCGGAAAATATAAAATACCGGTTAAGTTAAAAGGGTAATCTACATTTAAATGAATGTGAAATAAAGGCTCTTCAAATTGCATTGGATACAATTCATGATAGAAATTTTTGTAATCTTCATCGGTTAAATCAGCTGGTAATTTTGTCCATGCTGGATTTGGATTGTTGATTATATTGTCTGTTTCAACTGTTTTAAAAAGTTCTTCTTTGTCTTCTGAATCAACAAATTCGCCTTTTTTCTGTTCGATTTTCTCCGTTTTAGTTCCAAATTTAATTGGAATAGGCATGAATTTATTGTACTTATTTAAAAGTTCTTTGATTTTAGAATCTTCTAAAAACTCTAAGGAATCAGCTGCGATATGCAAAATAATTTCTGTTCCGCGGCTTGTTTTGTCCGCAGCTTCTATGGTAAACTCAGGGCTACCGTCGCATGTCCAATGTGCTGCAGGTTCGTCTTTATAGGATTTAGTAATGATTTCGACTTTCTCAGCTACCATAAAGGCAGAATAAAATCCAAGCCCAAAATGACCAATAATTCCCGAATCTTTGGCAGTATCTTTATATTTGTCTAAAAATTCCTCTGCTCCCGAAAAGGCCAATTGGTTAATGTATTTTTCTACTTCTTCTTTAGTCATTCCAAGACCCTGATCGGTAATATGGATTTTCTTAGCCTCTTTATCTATTTTGACTTCGATGATAGGATTGCCATATTCCACTTTGGCTTCGCCAATGCTAGTCAGGTGTTTTAATTTAAGCGTGGCATCCGTTCCGTTTGAAATTAATTCGCGCAAGAAGATTTCGTGATCGCTGTATAAAAATTTCTTAATTAAGGGAAAGATATTTTCTACCGAAACATTAATTTTTCCAGTTGTCATATTTTAAATTTTAAGGTTTTACATTAACTTCTTTTCCCTTTTCAAATAGAGTACCAAAATAAGGATAAATGACAAATTGGCTGAATTTTAGTTGTTCTCAAAATAGTGATAAATTTTAACTTATTCTTAAAACTTTTTGAACGTATATTTGTTTGAGTTTTAATTTTAAAACCTTTAAATTATGAGAAAATTTATATTTTTCTGTGCACTTTCTTTACTATTTCTGTCCTGTAAAAGCAGTTCGGTAACCAACACAAAATTGGATCGAAGTTCACAAGTCGCAATCAAAGGCAATTGGACACTGACTTCGGTTCGTTATCCGGGTTCCGAATATATAAAAGTGAATTCTTTTGAGATTGCAGATTCTAAATGTTTTGAAGGCAGTAGTTGGAAATTTATATCCAATAATAATTCGGGTGAAATAGCGCTTACTAAATCAGATTGTCCTGCTTTTAGTTCGCCAATAAAATGGTTTGTAAATAAAGACGGACAATTTGTTCTTAAAATTTTAGATGCTGGTGAAAAAGCAAAACGGGTTCGTGATGGCTATATTTTGACACTTGTTGGTCAAACTGATACTCGCTTTCAATTGATAGACCGTATTAATGTAGGCGGTCAAATAACAGATGTAGTTTATGAATTCAGAAAAAATTAATTTAAAAAGCACAAAGATGAAAAAATTCTCAATATTAGTTTTGGCTTTAACAGTCGGTTTTGGATCTGTTTTAAGTAGTTGTACGGCAGTTAAAAACACCAATAATACACAGAGGGGTGCTGGAATAGGAGCTGTTAGTGGTGCTTTACTTGGTGGTATTTTAGGTAACAACCTAGGTAAAGGTGGAAAAGGAGCTCTGGGCGCTGTTCTTGGTGGTGTGGTTGGCGGAGTTGCAGGAGGTGTTATTGGTAACAAAATGGATAAGCAGGCTCGTGAAATTGATACTGCGCTTCCAGGTGCTGATGTTGTTCGTGTTGGAGAAGGAATCAAATTAGTTTTAAATGAAAATGCGGTACGTTTTGATACCAATAAATCTAGTTTGACGGCTAGTGCAAAAGCTAATTTAGACAAATTAGTACTTGTTTTTAATGAATATCCTGATACTAATATTGTGATTTATGGTTATACCGATAGCACGGGATCAGCAGAATATA
>CANEZU010000116.1 GCA_947444255.1 Flavobacteriaceae bacterium
AATCGTCCTCTATTTTTAGCACTAGATATTTCAGAGATGTACACGGGTGCGGCTACAGAAGAAGCCCCAACGCCGATGCCTCCTATAAATCTAAAAAAGGAAAACACGTATGGATTTGGTGCTAAAGCAGACCCCAAGGCTGATACTAGAAATAATATTCCAATCCAGAAAAGTGTTTTCTTTCGGCCTAATTTATCGCAGGGAATTCCGCCAAATATAGCGCCAAAAACAGTTCCCCAAAGTGCCATTGACATGATAAATATGCCATGAAAAAGAGGGCCTGTGTGCCACAATTCTTTTATTGGTAAATTGGCACCTGATATTACTACGGTATCAAATCCAAATAAAAATCCTGCTATTGCTACGGTGAGAGACCAATTTCTTACGTTATTCATTGTATAGTTTTTTGGTTAGTGGTATTTGGTTTATTTATTTGCATTTGGTTTTTGCCAAATGCTATTTATCTTATTGATTTTTAAATTTTTAATTTCGCAATTCCCATCTGATTCAATACTGAATTGGGTGTATGGTTTTTTAGGAAATAGTTGCTCTGTAAAGCTATAGATACCTTGATTCAGAAAAATCTCTATCGATGACCAATCCAGGATAATATGATACACGATAGTTTTGGTTTGAATGTTGGGAAGCTCGGTAGTATGAATTTCTTTGCCAAAATGTTCTTCAAAATTCACAAGTCCAGATTGGGTTCTGTCTATGGCGAAAAGCTTTTTTTGAGCATCATAATTGAGTACCAAAGAATCATTGACGGCATTCGAAAAAACTAATTTTAGATTCTTTGCTTCCGATTCAAAATTAAGCTCCGATTGATTCAGAAATTCATATTCAAATTTTGCTTTTAAACCCGAAGTTAGCGAAATGTTTTCCTTAGCATATTTAGGAGTAAGTACATTTTTTAATTCGGGAACAACAGTAGTTTTAAGTACATAATTATTGTTTATTTTTTCAAGAGAAAGCGTTCTAGGCAAAGTCATCGCGCTTCTCCAATTTTTTGTGGGCGTTAGGGTCGCATATTGCCAATTGCTCATCCAGCCGATGAAAATTCTTTTGTTATCTGGAGCGTTATTAAAAGTTACGCCGGCATAATTATCGGAACCATAATCGACCCATTTAATATCCTTTTGATCTGTCTTGAAGGTTTTACCATCGTAATCTCCAATAAAATATTGGGTAGCGGATCCTCCTTTTGGAGCGCCGGGGTTAATACTGATAAATAAAACCCATTTTTCCTCGCCTGAATCTCCCACTTTTATTTTAAAGAGATCGGGACATTCCCAAACTCCACCATGAGCGCCAATTCCTTTTCCAAATTCGCCATTTAAATCCCATTTAATCAAATTTGGAGAACTGTAAAAAAGGGCATGATCACCAGCTACTAGAACCAGATTCCAAAGTTTGGTTTCCTCGTTCCAAAAAACTTTAGGATCTCTAAAATCTTTCATTTCAGGATTTCCAATAATTGGATTTCCCTCGTATTTTTTCCAGGTTTCTCCTTCGTCTGTAGAATAGGCTAAACCTTGCGTTTGATAATCGGTGCGACCCGCTTTTTCTCCTTCTGGATTATGATAGGTAAAAATAGCGATCATTGGAGGATTTTCTTTAGTTCCTAGGCCAGAAGTATTTTCCAAATCTACGACAGCACTACCTGAGAAAATATAACCGAGTTTATCTGGAAATAAAGCAATTTTCTTGTTGGACCAATGAATCAAATCAGTGCTTGTTGCATGTCCCCAATGCATGGGACCCCAAACGATATCTTCTGGATAATATTGATAAAATAAATGGTAGACTCCTTTGTAGAAAACCATTCCATTTGGGTCGTTCATCCATTTTTTTTCTGGGGAAAAGTGAAATTGAGGCCGAAAAGATTCTTGATAAGGTATGGAATTGTCGATAGAGAGCGTTTCGGCAGATTCGATTTTTACAATCGTATGATCATCCTTTTTTTTGCAGGAAAATAAAACCAAAAACAGTCCTAGTATAGAGCAACTTTTTAAAAAAGCCGGTTTTATTTTTTTCATTTTTTTCATCTTATTTTGATAAATTTAGATTTTTTTTATTCATAATGCATTCTGCACTAATCGAAAACGTATTTTGTTTAACGAAAACGTTTTCGAATTGGGTTCAAATGATATTTAATCTTTAATCTCTTTTTTAACAAATAAAAGAGATAAGTTTGAATTCATTTATTAAAACACCGAAACTATGATTCGAAATTCTGCTGGTTTATTTTTGACTCTTTTATTGAGTTCTGCCGTGTTTGCACAAACTAAATCTGACGAGTGGAATTTGGTTGCTACTTCCAGGGAAAATTATTTTGGAGTGGCTATAGCCAATGGTCAGATTGGTATTGTAACCGATGCGACTCCATTAAAAACGAAAGAAATTATTTTAAATGGCGTTTATGATGGAAGTCCCGAAAATGGTATCAGCAGGATTGTTCGTGGTATTGAATTTTTAAATATTCATTTGAATATAAATAATAAGGAAATTAAATCAGATAATATTGGCAATTGGAATCAGGTTGTTTCTATGAAAGAAGGAACCAGTAAAACCTCTTTTAGTTTTGAAGATTTGGCGACCATTCACTATACCATTTTGGCGAATAGAGCCGTTCCTTTTTCGGCTATGGCTATTGTCGAAATTCTGCCTTTGAAAGATATTGAAATTTCGGCCAATAATTATATGGTTGTACCCGAAGAATTGAAACAAGCTCAAAGTCAGTTTCGGGTTTTGAAAGACAATCAATATTTGATGCCTGTTTTTGGAACTACTGCTAAAACCTTGACGGGAAAATATACAGTTGCGGCATCGACTACTTTTCTTTTTGACGGAACGCCTGAAATTTTGAAACAAGTTGGAGGAGAAGTTGGTTTTACTAAAAAATTATTACGAGGTCAAAAATACCGATTTGCAGTTGCAGGGGGAATTTGTACTTCAAAAGACATTACTGATCCTTTGAACGAATCAGAGCGGCAACCCATTTATGCTTTGCAAGAAGGAATAGATAATTTACTAAACCGACACAAACAAGCTTGGGCCGAATTGTGGAAAACCGGAGACATCCAAATCGAAGGTGATTTAGATGCCCAACAGCGCGTTCGTTTTGCATTGTATAATCTGTATTCCTATATCCGCCCGGAAACCCGTCAAAGTATTGCTCCAATGGGCTTGTCCTCCCAAGGGTATAACGGACATATTTTTTGGGATTCGGAACTTTGGATGTATCCTACATTATTGGCATTGCAGCCTGACATGGCCAAATCCTGTTTGGATTATCGTTCGGATCGTTTGGGAAAAGCCAAACAAAAAGCCAGCATTTATGGGTATAAAGGAGCAATGTTTCCTTGGGAGTCGGACGATACTGGAGAGGAAGCTACTCCGACTTGGGCTTTGACCGGAATATTTGAACAACATATTACCGCTGATGTAGCTATTGCTTTTTGGAATTATTATGCGTTAACCCAAGATAAAAGTTGGTTGCGATCGGAATTCAAAGTTTTAAAAGAAATCGCTGATTTTTGGGTAAGCCGTGTGGTTAAAAATCAAGACGGGAGTTATTCTATTTTAAACGTAGTAGGTGCCGATGAATATGCGCAGCATGTAGATGATAATGCTTTTACAAATGCCTCTGCCATTGAAGCGATACGAAACACTATTAAGGCAGCCACTATTTTAGGAGAACCTATCGATCCTAATTGGAAAGCAGTATCGGATCAAATTATAATTCATAGTAAAAATGGAATTACACAAAATTATAAAGGCTACGAAGGACAAACCATTAAGCAGGCCGATGTAAATTTGTTGGCCTATCCCTTGCATATTATAACCGACAAAGCTCAAATAGAAAGAGACTTGGATTATTATGCAGAGAAAATTGACAAAAAAGATGGACCAGCAATGGCCTCGGGTGTTTTGTCGGTATTGTATTCCCGGATGGGAGATAGAGAAAAGGCTTATGCTTATTTTGTAAAATCGTATTTGCCTAATAGTCGTCCGCCATTTGGTGTTTTCTCCGAATCAGCGAATAGTAGTAATCCTTATTTTGCGACGGGAGCTGGTGCTATGCTTCAGGCCGTGATTTATGGATTTGGTGGAGTAGAACAAACCGATCATGGATTAAAATACAATAAAGGACTTTTGCCAAAAAAGTGGAAGTCTTTAAAAATCATAGGACTTGGAGTTGACAATAAAACGATCACTATAGAATAACAGGAAGCGTAGTTTGTTTTATTTACACTTTAATTTAAAGTGGACTATTCTTTTGTTTCGAATTTAATTTTGGTTTTCTTCAAAGAATAAAAAAATAAGGATTTAGAAATAATATAGCTATGAGCACGTCTTTTCAAATTTAGATTTGAGAAGACGTGTTTTTTTGTAAATGAAAATTTATTGTGTGATTAATCTTATTTATAATATAGTAATTGTTAGTAAACAGTTTGCTATTTTTTGAATTTATTCTAAGGAATCTACAACGTAATAGTTGTAAAGCCCAATAATCATCGATACTTTGGGTTTTAAGTCTTAAATATTGAATAATATGTAAAATTTCAATTTTTAGAGTAACTCTAAAAATAAAGGATGTGTTTTTATTTTATTTTATTTCTGAGGATAATTTAAATTTGCTACACCTTTCTTACATTATTCTTTTTTTTTAAAATCGAAAACGTTTTCGGAGCAATAAAACATGAAAGTTCTATTTTTTCTTAATATTATCACAATTTTATTTCTAGTTTTGTTTTTGAATGTTTAAAATCAAACCGTTTAAACAATTTATTAACCAACTTATTTATTACGTATGAAAAATAGTCTACTTAAAGGCTTAATGGTGTTTCTAACGATGCTAGGTACCAGTTTTGCATATTCGCAAACTGTTTCCGGAACGGTATCAGACGCAAGCGGTCCCTTACCGGGCGCTGGTGTAGTTGTTAAAGGAACATCTAATGGAGCACAAACTGATCTTGATGGAAAATTTACTATCAAAAATGTTGGATCAAATGCAGTTTTAGTATTTAGTTACATTGGTCTTAAAAATCAAGAAGTAAGTGTAGCTGGAAAAAGCACAATTAACGTTGTGTTAAAAGAAGATGCTGCTGAATTAAAAGAAGTAGTCGTTATCGGTTACGGTTCAGTAAAAAAGAAGGATGCAACTGGAGCAATTGATCAAATTAGTTCTAAGAACTTTGACAATGTAGCTTCTCCTTCACCAGCTCAATTATTGAGAGGTAAAGTTGCGGGTGTACAAGTTACACAATCAAGTGGAGAGCCAGGAGCTGGAGTTTCAATCCGTATCCGTGGTAACTCTTCTATTCGTTCTGGAAATGGACCATTAATTGTTGTTGATGGTGTGCCATTGGACGGAGGAAATGTTTCTTCAGGTGGAGATAACTTATTAGGAAACTCTTCTGCAAGAAACCCATTAAACTTTGTGAATCAAAATGACATTGAAAGTATCAGTATCTTGAAAGATGCTTCTTCTACTGCTATTTACGGTTCTCGTGGTGCCAATGGTGTAATTGTTATTACTACTAAAAAAGGAAAATCTAAAGAGCCAGAATTAACTTACAGTTCTTCTGTTCAGTTTAGTAGAATTTCTGGTGATTTTAATATCATGAGCGGTAATGAATTTGGAGCATATGCTGCACCAATTGATGTAGCAAATCGCGCAGCTTATATTGCTGCGGGTAATGATCCTACAAAATTTGTTCCATTAGATCAAGGTTCAAGAACTTACGATTGGAAAAAAGCAATTTTACAAAATGGTTTTTCTACTAATCACGATTTGTCTTTTAACAAATCTACTGAAAATTCAAATACTAGAATTTCCTTTGGAGCTTCTACTAATGAAGGTATTGTAAAAAATACAGGATTGGATAAATATACGGCTTCGATCTACAACTCTAACGACTTTTTTGGAGGAGCACTTAAAGTAGAATCTAGAGTTATTTATGCAGGTATTAAAGATAAAGCAACTTTAATCTCAAATGATGCTGGTTTTATTGGTAATGTAATTGGTACTGCTTTGTATTGGAATCCAACTCGACCTATTTATACTTCATCTGGAGCTTACAATGTAGTAGGTAACAATTATTTGAATCCAGTTCAATTATTAGATGCTTATACTGATAATACTGTTACTAATAAATTATTAGCGAGTATTAATTCGACATTAAAACTTTCTGATCATTTGAAATATCAATTCTTATTTGGTATAGAATCTTCAAACTCTAGCAGAAAAAGCCAATTGTTGCCTACAATGGATATTCAGGCTGTTGCTCAGGCTACTGTACCAGGATCAACTGATGTAAAACATGGTCAGGCTGCGATTCAAAATCAAGGTAAATTTAACCGAACTTTTGAGCACACTTTGAATTACAACAAAGAATTCAATCCAAATTTCGCATTAGATGCATTAGTTGGTTTCTCTTATTATGATTATACTGCAAATGGAAGTTTCTCCAGTGGTAAAGGATATGATTTGGCTCAAACTAATTTGATCGATAATATCGAAGGAGGTCTTCAAAATGAATTCAGAGTAAGTACTTACAGAAACAGAGTTAATTTACAATCCTATTACGCTAGAGCGAATGTGACTTTGTACAAAAAATTAATTGTTACTGCTACTATGCGTTCTGATGGTTCTACTAAATTAGGAGTAAATAACAAATATGATTATTTCCCATCTGTAGGTGTAGCTTACAAATTAGTTGAAAACAAAGAAGGATTATTGAATACTTTGAAAGTAAGAGGAAATTACGGGATTACAGGAAATCAGGAATTTGCTCCTAACTCTGCAATTGCAAGAGCATCTTATGGTCTAAATGGTACTTTGAATACGGATAGCAATGCTAATAAAGATTTGAAATGGGAAACTACTAAATCTTATGGAGCAGGTCTTGATTTTGAATTGATCAGCAATAAATTATCTGGATCGGTTGATTATTTCAACAGAGATACTAAGGATTTAATTTTCCCTGTGCCAGCAGCAGCTACACAGCCAGGTCCACCATCTCCACGTTTCAAAAATTTACCAGGAAACTTAATCAATACAGGATATGAAGTATCTTTAAATTACAAATTGATTAATACAAATGATTTAACTTGGGATATTTCTGGTAATGCTTCTTTCTTGAAAAACAAAATTCAAAATTTTGCAGGATTTATTGCAACAGGAGGATTAAATGGTCAGGGATTGTCTGGAGCTTATGCTCAGGTAATTACGAACAACATGCCTATCTACACTTATTTCATGTATGAGTACAGAGGTTTAGATGCAAATGGAATGTCAATCTATGCTGATGCAGCAGGAAATGATACTGGTCTAGGAACAGCGGCTAAACAGTTGTTAAACAAACAACCTTTACCTAAAATCAATGTTGGATTTAACACTAACTTAAGCTATAAAGGTTTTGACGCTAGCGCTTCTTTCTATGGTGCTTTTGGAAATTATATTTACAACAACACTACCAATGCTTATTTCTTTAAAGGAGCCTTTATTGGTGGTAGAAACGTAACTGCTGAAACTGCAGCATCCCCACAAGCTCAAGGAGATCCAAACTCTCCATCTACAAAATATTTAGAAAAAGGAGATTTCTTAAGAATGGGTAACCTTACTTTAGGTTATACTTTCAAAAGCGGTTCTTTAGAAAAATATAAAATTAAAGCGGCTCGTGTATATGTAAATGGTAACAATTTATTATTGTTCACTAAATACTCGGGATTTGATCCTGAGGTTGACACTGACAAACAGTTGAATGGTGTTCCTTCTGCAGGAATGGATTATTTAGCTTACCCTAGAGATAAAAGTTTTGCTGTTGGACTTAACT